>DASVOL010000692.1:0-38663 GCA_036383375.1 Bradyrhizobium sp.
ATGCCGCTCGCTCGGCACCGCGACGACCCGGTTGCCCATCGCCACCAGCGGCGCCACCAGACTGATGAAGCCGAGTAGCGGCGCCTCGTCGGGACATGCGACACCGACCACGCCGATCGGCTCATGCATCGCCAGCGCCACACCGCGCAACGGCGGCGCATGGATGGACCCTTCGAATTTGTCGGCCCAGGCGCCGTAGCTGAACAACCGCTCGATGCTCACATCGACCTCGTTGCGCGCCTTTGCGGCCGAAACGCCGGTCATGTCGGCGATGCGCCGGGCGAACTCGTCGCCGCGCGCGGAAAGGTTTTCGGCAAGATAGTAGAGGATCTGGGCGCGGTTATGCGCCGTCGCGCGCGCCCAGCCCTCGGCGGAGCGCGCCGCGGCCACCGCATTGCGGATATCCTTGCGGTTGCCCTCGCCGGCCTCGCCGAGACGGCGGCCCTTCGGCGAGAGCACCGCGCGCGAATAATTGCCGTCCGGGCGGACCTGCTTGCCGCCGACGAACAGTTTTGCCGTTCGATCGATCGGCGGCACGTCGAAGCCGGCGCCAGCGCCGGACGCCGTCGGCAGCGACGGCGACTTGGCCCGCGCCTTGCGCCCACTCCAGGCCTTCGGCTTGAGATACTCGTACATGCCTTCGCGGCCGCCCTCGCGGCCGAAGCCGGACTCGCGATAGCCGCCGAAGCCGACGCTGGCGTCGAACAGATTGGTGGCGTTGACCCAGACCACGCCGGCCAAAAGTTTCGGCGCGATGTCGAGCGCCAGCCCGATTGTCTCGCTCCACACGCTGGCGGCAAGGCCGTAGCGCGTGTTGTTGGCGAGCATCACCGCCTCGTCAGGCGTGCGGAACGTCATCGCCACCAGGACCGGGCCAAAAATCTCTTCGGTCGCAACGGTCGAGGATGGATGCACGTTCCAGAGCAGCGTCGGCGGATAGAAACATCCTTCCGACGGCATCGCGCCGGACGCCTGATACTTCTCAGCGCCTTCCTTCACCCCGGTCTCGACCAGCGTCTTGATCCGCTCGAGCTGCACCGGCGCAACCACCGCGCCCATGTCGATCGCCTTGTCGAGCGGCATGCCGACACGCAGCGTCTCCATGCGGCGGATCAGGCGCCTGCGGAAGGTCTCCGCAATGCCCTCCTGCAGCAGCAGCCGCGAGCCGGCACAGCAGACCTGGCCCTGGTTGAACCAGATCGCATCGACCACGCCTTCCACCGCGCCATCGATGTCGGCATCGTCGAACACGATGAACGGCGATTTGCCGCCGAGCTCCAGCGTGAGCGACTTGCCGGTGCCCGCAGTCGACTGGCGGATCACCCGCCCGACCTCGGTCGATCCCGTGAAGGCGATCTTGTCGACACCGGGATTTTCGACCAGCAGTGCGCCGGTGGCGCCATCGCCAGTCACCACGTTCAGCACGCCGGGCGGCAGACCAGCCTCGGCCGACAGTTCGGCGAACAGCAGCGCGGTGAGCGAGGTGAACTCCGCTGGCTTCAGCACCACGGTGTTGCCCGCGGCCAGCGCCGGCGCGATTTTCCAGGCCAGCATCAACAGCGGGAAATTCCACGGAATGATCTGGCCGATCACGCCGATCGGCACCTGATCGGCGAACTCGCGGTCCTGCAACTGCGCCCAACCGGCGTGATAGAGGAAATGGCGCGCGGCGAGCGGCACGTCGAGGTCGCGGGTTTCCCGGATCGGCTTGCCGTTGTCGATCGCCTCCAGCACGGCGAACAGCCGGGCGTGACGCTGCAGCATGCGCGCCAACGCATAGAGGTGACGCGCGCGGCCGTGACCGCCAAGCTTTGCCCACGCGACCTGCGCGGTGCGCGCGGCGCCGACCGCGGCCTCCACATCGGCAGCGTCGCCTTGCGCGATGCGCGCCAGCGCCTTGCCGGTGGCAGGTTCGCTTGTCGCGAGGTGCTTGCCCGCATGCGGCGCCGTGAATTTGCCGGCGATGAAATGCCCGAACGTGGCGCCATGCCGTGTCAGCCAGGCGCGTGCCTCGCCGTCCGCCTCGGGCGCGGGGCCGTACTCCATGGTCTCGAAATAGCTTGCGACGCTCATCGCTGGAGTCTCATCCCACGGGGTGGCGGTTGAAAGCCGAATAGTGGCCGGTCACGTGATGCTCGAGCTGGCGCTCGATGTCGGCGAGCAGGCTGGAGGCGCCGATGCGGAACAGATCCGGCTCGAGCCAGTCGCGGCCGAGTTCCTCCTTCATCAGGAACTGATAGGTGAGCACGTCCTTTGCCGTCGAGATTCCGCCAGCCGGCTTGAAGCCGATCTTGTAGCCGGTGCGCTCCTGATAGAGCCGGATCATCCGCAGCATCGCCAGCGTCACCGGCAGCGTCGCATTGACGCCCTCCTTGCCGGTGGAGGTCTTGATGAAGTCGGCGCCGGCCATCATGCAGACCATCGATGCCTTGGCGACATTGCGCAGCGTCTTGAGGTCGCCCGTGGCCAGAATCGTCTTCAGATGCGCGTTGTCGCAGACCGCGCGGAAATCCCGGACCTCGGCGTAAAGCGCCCGCCAGTCGCCGGTCAGCACATGCTCGCGCGTGATGACGATGTCGATCTCCTGCGCACCGTCCCGGACCGAGGCCTCGATCTCCTTCAGCTTCAGCTCATGCGGCACGAGGCCTGCGGGAAACCCGGTCGAGACCGCAGCGACCGGGATGCCGGATCCATCGAGCGCTTCGACAGCCGCGCCGACGAACCGATGGTAGACGCACACTGCGCCGGTATGCAGGGCGCGCCCGGCAAACCCGAGCTTCTCCATGACATCGCCGCGCACGGGCGCCTTGGCCTTGGCGCAGAGGCGCTTCACCCGCTCGGTCGTATCGTCGCCGTTGAGCGTCGTCAGGTCGATGCAGGTGATCGCCTTGAGCAACCACGCCGCCTGCGCGTCCTTCTTCACGGTTCGCCGGCCCGGCAGGCTCGCGACCCGCCGCTCGGCGGCTGACAAATTGATCCTGATGTCGTCGACCCAATCCATCTCGAGCGTGCGGCCGCTGTTGCGCGGCAGCGAATGCACATGCTCGCCACCCGGGGAAGGCGATTGCACGGCCAACGGGGACGGATTTTGTATGAAGACGCTTTGCGTCATGGCGGCGCCGTGCGGTCCTAGCGAATCGACGAGGCGGCCAGATAGATTGAATGTGCTGATCGCAACATGTGATCCTCCCCTGACCTTGCCGCGGGGTTTGCCGCCTGCCGAGAACCACATCGTCTCGACACCGGATCAGCCCGCTGGACTGGATGTTATTATTGTAACAAATCGACGTTGCTAAACTCACAACATTGTAAGATCATTGTCAATCGGATAAGCAAGCTCGGCGATCAAAATGGCTGAAACTTCCAACGCACGACCAAGCGAGACACGCGTCCAGCGCCTGCAGAGGCTGCGCCGCGCCGTCGAATCGAGTGGCGCGCTGCATCTGAAGGACGCCGCCGAGCTCCTCAAGGTTTCCGAAATGACGGTGCGGCGCGACCTTGCCGGTCCGGAGGCCGCGCTCGCATTGCTCGGCGGCTACGTCGTCAATGCGGCGTCGCCGACCGGGATCAAGTACACGTTCGAGCAGGAGATCGACCAGCACACCCAGGACAAGCGTCTCGCCTGTCGGGCTGCCGCCGCCTCCATTAGGGAAGGCGATACGATCTTCATCGACTGCGGCACCACGATGCAGTCGCTGGCGGACTGCCTGCCCGAGGATCTGCCGCTCTCGGTGATCTGCTATTCGATGAACGTGGCGTCGATCGTGACGCACCGGCCCAAGACGCAGGTGATGGTCATGGGCGGGCTCTATCATCCCTCGTCGCAGTCCTTTGCGTCCGACGACGGCCTGTCCTACCTGCGCCGCCTCGGGATCAACAAGGCCTTCATCTCCGCCGGCGGCGTGCACTGGACCCGCGGCGCGAGCTGCTCGAATTTTCACGAAGTCGCCGTCAAGCAGGCCGTCATCGAGACCGCGATGGAGAGCGTCCTGGTGATCGACGCGAGCAAGCTCGGCAGTCTCAAATCGGCATTCTTCTCCGACATCGGCGCGTTCTCGCGGATCATCGTGGGCGGCGCGGCGTCATCGGACATGCGCAAGCACTTCCGCAGCCTTCCTGTCGAGTACGTCACCAGCGCAACCTGATCCGAGCGGGGGCTGGCACGCCCGGATCAGGCTGCTCACGATGCGCGGGCTCGCGGGACCACGCATCGAACTCCTGCGGCTCAGTTACAGGCCGGCTTCGCCTTGTTGCAGACGTCGGTCAGCTCCGGCGGCGGCTCCTTCTTGAACACCGTCTTGTAGGATTCCAGCACGTTCGACTGCGTCACCGGCAGCGACTGCACGCCGACCCAGGCCGGCGTTTCCTTGCCGAGCAGCGCGTTCATCATCGCCATCGCCTCCGCGACGCCCTGGTCATAGGGTCGCTGCGACCCGGTCGCCTTCAGCGGCCCGCCTTTGGCGATCTCGATCGCCGATTGCAGGCCGAGGTCGACGGTCGTGACGGGAATGTCGATGCCCTGCGCGCGCATCGAGCTCAACGTGTCGAGCGCCGGCTGATCCCAGACCGCGTACAGGCCCTTGACGTCAGGATTGCCGGTGAGGAAGTCACCCGCGATCTGCGACACCTTCGGCGGATCGGTGAAGTCGACCTGCTTCATCTTGATGTCCGGCCGGTTCTTTTGCATCCACTCGCGGACACCCTTGGTGCGCTCGTTGGTGCTGAAATAGTCGACGCCGAAATTGACAAGGCCGATGGTGCCGCCCTGCGGCATGCAGGAGGCCAGAATCTGCGCCGCGATCTGTCCGTTACCCAGATTATCCGCCGAGATCATCGAGGCGTATTCCTCCGGATGCTTGAGACCGGTCGGGATGCTGTCCATCAGCACCAGCTTGATGCCGGCCTTGGCGACCTTCTTGTAGGTCGGCGCGGTCGCGGTGAAATCGACCGGGATCGAGATGATGCCGTCCGGATGCTGCTGGATGGTGTTCTCGATGTCGGCGATCTGCTTGTCGACCTGGTATTCGGCGGAGGCGACGCCGGTCACCGTCACGCCGTACTTCTTCAGCGTGTCGGTGATGCCCTGGATCTGCAGCTGCGCCCAGTCGAGGTTGACGGTCTGCATGGAGATGCCGACCTTGAAGTGCTTCTCCTTGACCTTGGCGGCGTCGGCGTCCGATAGCGCGAGCGCCTCGGGCGACGCGGCCTTCTCGCCGTGCGGTCCCTGACCGACGATCGATTTCGGTCCAAGCGTCGCCAGATCGACGCCCTTGACGCAGCTTGCCGGCACTTCGGCGCGCGCCGAGGGGGCCATCGAAATCGCCGTCGCCGCGATCAGCGCGGTCAGCGGCAAGGTTTGTCGCAAGATTGGCTTCATTGTTTCCTCCCTTTTTTGGTCGCCGATTGACCGGAGGCCGGCGACCTTGCCCCTACATTTTTCCGGATCGTGCTCTAGCGTTTCGTGAAGGCGACCGCGGCCACGATGATCGCTCCCTTGATGACGAGCTGCATCGGCGAGCTGACGCCGAGCAGCACGAGGCCGTTGTTGAGCGTGCCGATGATGAGGCTGCCGAACAGCGTTCCCAGGATGTAGCCGCGCCCGCCGAACAGGCTGCAGCCCCCGAGGATCACGGCGGCGATGACGTCGAGCTCCATCCCCTGCACGACGTCCGGCCGCGCGGCATGCGAGCGTGCGGAGAGCACCAGCGCCGCAAGCCCGGCCAGCGCGCCGGTCAGCACAAAGGCCGCGGTCGTCACCCATTTGGTGTTGATGCCGGAATAGAGCGCCGCGGTCGGATTGCCGCCGACCGCATAGATGCGACGGCCGAACACGTTGTAGTGCAGCAGCAGGATGCCGACGATCATCGCCACCAGCGTCCAGGCGATGGGGACGGGAATACCGAGGAACGTGCCTTCGCCGAAGATCGCAAAGTATGTCTCGTTGGTGATGATGACGGGCTTGGTGTTGGTCACCATCATCGCAAGTCCCCGCGCCATGCTCAGCGATCCCAGCGTGACAAGGAAGGACGGGATCGAAAGCTGCGTGGTCAGGATGCCGTTGAGCAGTCCGACCAGCGCGCCGGTGCCGAGCCCGGCAACGGCGCCGACGATCCAGCTGTTGTTGATCTGACTCATGGCGAGCGCCGCGGCCATGCCCGACAGTGCCAATGTCGATGCGACCGACAGATCGATCTGACGTGCGATGATCACGAAGGTCATGCCGACCGCGATGATCGACACCAGCGTGGTCTGGCGTCCGATATTCAGGAAATTGTCGACCGACAGGAACCAGGGCGATGACAGGCTGAACACGACCAGCAGTACGACGAAGGCGAGGTACAGCATGTAGGGCCGCTCGCCGCGCAGCAGATTTTGCAGCAGCTTGCGGCGACGGTCGGATCGGGTCGACGGGGCGACGACATTGGGCGCGGTCAATTCGGTCATGCGGGCAGCTCTTGCAATACGCCTTGTCCGGAGGCCTGGTATATTTGCAGCAGATGATGGAGCTCTTCGGCATCAACGATCTCGCCGCGCATAAGCGTTCGCGCCACGCGTCCATCGACGATCACGGAGATGCGATCGCAGAGCTCGATCAGTTCGACGAGATCCGAGGAGACGATCAGGACGCCGCTGCCGTCGCGGGCGGCATTGCGGATCACGCCGTAGATTTCCTCGCGTGCACCGACATCGACACCGACCGTCGGCTCGTCCAGCAGCAGCACGCGCGGTCGCGGATCATTCCATTTTCCGAACACGACTTTCTGCTGATTGCCGCCGGAGAGTGTCCTGACCAGGCTGGACGCGCCCGGCGCCTTCACCGAAAGCCGCGCGACCGCAGTTTCCGCACGGCGGGCCGCAGCGCGTTGCTGCATGAACCCCCAGCGCGAGAAATGCGGAATCCGCGGCAGAGTGATGTTGCGCTCGATCGAATGGTCGAGGACCAGGCCCTGCACGTGCCGATCCTCCGGCACCAGCGCGACGCCCTGATTGATCGCATCGGCCGCGCTCTTCGGCAGCCAAGGCCGGCCCTCGATCTCGAGCGTGCCGCTCTCGGCCGGCCGAAGCCCAAAGATCGTCTCCAGAATCTCCGTGCGCCCGCTGCCGATCAAGCCGGCAAGGCCGTGGATCTCTCCCTTCATCACCGACAAGTCGACGGCCGACAGCCGGTCATTCGACACACCCGACAGCGACAGAACCGGCGACGAATCGAGCGAACGCGCTGCCGGCGGCGTGGCGCGCGATGCTGCCGGCGCCAAGCGATCGGTTCCGATGATGGCGTTGACCAGCCGCTTCATGTCGGTGTCGGCGGTGACGAACGTGCCGGCATTGGCGCCGTCGCGCAGCACCGTGACACGCTGCGAGATCTCGAACACCTCGTTGAGCCGATGCGTCACATAGATCACGCCGACACCGCGGCGCGTCGCCTTGCCGATTGCATCGAACAGGATGCGGACCTCATCCGAGGTCAGCGAGGACGTCGGCTCATCGAGGATCAACAGCCGCACCTCGCCCATCAACGCCTTGGCGATCTCGGTCATCTGGCGGTAGGCGAACGGCAGCGAGCCGACCGTTGCTTTGGTATCGAGGGGAATGCCGAGCTCCCCCAGGAAGGCTTCGGCCTTGGCCATCAGCTCGCGCTTCCGGACGAAGCCGAACCGCGCGCGCGGCTCGCGGCCGAGCAGCAGATTGTCGGCGACGCTCAGGGATTCGACGAGGCTGAGGTCCTGATAGACGACGGCGATCCCGGCCTCGCGCGATCTTGCCGGGCTGTCGAACGTCGCCGGTTCGCCGGCGATCTCGATGGTGCCGCTGTCGGCGGCATGAACGCCGCTAAGGATCTTGATCAGCGTGGATTTTCCGGCGCCGTTCTCGCCCAGCAGCGCATGCACCTCGCCGGAGACGACCTCGAGGTTGACGTCGCGCAGCGCGCGCACGCCGCCAAAGCGCTTGCTGATGCCATCGACCATCAAAAGCGACGTCGACGGCCGAGGCTCTGCCGCGATCGAACCCGACAATTCCATTTTCCTCCCGTCACCGCGCGAGACGCTGATGCGATGATGACATCTTGTTATTTTTGCAACTTATTGTGTTATAATTCTATCACATCGGGCGACCTGTCAATGGGAGATCACGCCGTCAGGCGGTCCAATTGGAGGCGGCCGGTCGCGATCAGGTCCGGCGCCGCCTGGCACACGCCGCCGGCCTCACCACACGCGATGGAAGCCGGCAGGTTGTGCTAGGCTTCAGTCGCTCATCTCATCAAAGCCAACGCCGGTGAACCGCGATGAAACTGAGTGCTGCGATTGCCGTCGTCCTGATCTGGTCTTGCCTTCCTGCGACTGCGCAGCAAGGCGGAGCCGCCCTCTACGCGCAGCGCTGTGCGCAGTGTCACGACAGCAGCAACACCGATATTCGCGCGCCGAGCCGCACCGCGCTGCAATCGAAGTCGTTCGAGGAGGTTCTCGGTGCGATCACCACCGGCGCGATGTCGTCCTTCGCGCAGGGGCTGAGCAATGACGAGCGCGCGGCGATCGCCTCGCTGGTCACTGGAAAGACTGCCGCGCATGCGTCAACCGAGAGCGCAGGCCAATGCGCGCAGAGTGAGACCGGCTTCCCGCAACCGATCGATGGGCCACGGTGGAACGGCTGGGGCGCGGATCTCAACAACAGCCGGTTTCAGCCCGCAGCGATGGCCGGCCTCACCCCAGACCAGGTCCCGCGGCTGCGTCTGAAATGGGCCTTCGGGTTTCCGGGCACGTCCGCTGCCTACGCCCAGCCGGCGGTCATCGGCGGCTTGCTGTTCGTCGGCGGCGGCGACCGCAAGATCCACGCCCTCGACGCCAAAACCGGATGCACCCGCTGGGTGTTTCCGACCGAGGCGCCGGTCAGGGCGGCCATCAGTCTTGTCCCGATGGATAATGGCCAGTCCGCCATCGTCTTTGGCGATGTGCTCGCCAACGTCTACGCGGTGAATGCTGCGACCGGCGCGCTGATCTGGAAAAGCAAGGTCGAGGATCATCCGGCCGCGCGGATTACCGGTGCGCCAGCCTTCTATTCCGGCGTCGTCTATGTCGGGGTGTCATCGATCGAGGAGGCCACGGGATCTCGGCCGACCTACCAGTGCTGCACGTTTCGCGGCAGCGTCGTCGCACTGAAGGCCGAGACCGGTGCGCAGATCTGGAAGACCTACACGATCGCTGAAGCGCCGCATCCCACGCGGACCAACGCCATCGGCACCCAGCTGTTCGGGCCGGCAGGCGCGTCGGTCTGGTCCGCGCCGACGATCGATGTTCAGCGCCAGGCGCTCTATGTCGCGACGTCGAACAGCTATGCCGACCCGGCAACCGACACCAGCGATGCCATCCTCGCGTTCGATCTCGCGACCGGCAAAATGCTTTGGCATCAGCAGGCCACGCCCAAGGACAGCTTCGTCGTGGCGTGCTTCGGCACCGACCAGAGCAATTGTCCGCAGGACCGCGGTCCCGACCACGACTTCGGACAATCGCCGATCCTGGTGACCTTGCATGACGGTCAACGTGAGCTGGTCATCGGCCAGAAATCCGGCGTCGTACACGCACTCGATCCCGACCATGAGGGCAAGATCCTGTGGCAGACGCGGATCGGCCAAGGTGGCCCGTTGGGAGGAACCGAGTGGGGCTCCGCCGCGGACCAGGAGCGAATCTATGTCGCCAATTCGGACGTGCGGTTCCTGAGGGACGGCTCGAGACGCCTCAACTCAAGCGAAGGCGGCGGCCTGTTCGGCCTCGATCTTGCGACCGGCAAAATCGCGATGCAGGTGGCGCCGGTTGCCTGTGGCGATCGCCCCCAGTGCAGTCCTGCGCTATCCGCCGCGGTCACCCTCATTCCCGGCGTCGTCTTCTCGGGCGGCGTGAGCGGTTTCTTGCGCGCCTACGCCACCGACGATGCGCGGCTGCTTTGGGAGATCGACACCGCGCGCGACTACACCACGGTGAATGGCGTTCCGGCCCGTGGCGGCGCCATGGACGGCCCCGGCGCGGTCGTCGTCGACGGCATGCTGTATGTCAATTCCGGCTACGCGCAATGGGGCGGCCTACCCGGCAACGTTCTGCTCGCCTTCGAGGTCGGCAAGCCCTGACAACCGCCATTTTCGGATTTGCGCTGGCATGTTGAGCACTACTCGCCACGGGCTATTCGTGCTTTGATGTCGGTCAGGATCGGCTGAGAGATCCGACGGGAGGCCTGCTGGTGCTTGGTGACGTGCTACGCAACATCACGTCAGGGGCCTCTACCCTCGCGCCCAACAATCGTCGCGTGTCAGGTTCCGAGCGGCGTCGAAGCGAATCGACCGACATGGCTGCCGCGCCGCAAATCGATGCGCATGTCGTTGCGCACGAAAAACACAGAAACTATAAGTGCTTGGAAAGATGGTCGGAGTGGCAGGATTCGAACCTGCGACCCCTGCGTCCCGAACGCAGTGCTCTACCGGGCTGAGCCACACTCCGACTAAGAGGCCGGCTTATAGCGTCGGGTTTCGGGGACCGCAAGGGACCAAAGGCAACCAATTGAGGAATTGAGTCACAGTGGATACAGGCCTGAAAACGCACATTTTGCCCGCCGGCGCCGCCGCCACGGCGACCGCCGCCGGGGTTCTGGCCGAGGGCGGCCTGGTGGCGTTTCCGACCGAGACGGTTTATGGGCTCGGCGCCGACGCCGGCAACGCCGCTGCGATCGCCCGGCTCTACCAGGCCAAGGGCCGGCCGGCCTTCAATCCGCTGATCGCCCATGTCGCCGATCTCGGCGCCGCGCGCCGGATCGCCTTGTTCGACGGCCAGGCGTTGCGACTGGCGGAAGCGTTCTGGCCCGGTCCCCTCACCCTGGTGCTGCCGAAGGCGCTCTCCTGCCCGGTCGCTGAACTTGCGACCGCCGGGCTCGATACGGTCGCGATACGGATTCCGGCCCACAAGGTGGCGCGCGACATCATCAAGGCCTTCGGCGGTGCTGTGGTAGCACCATCGGCCAATCTCTCCGGCCATGTCTCGCCCACCACGGCCGAGCATGTGAACGGCGATCTGGCGGGCCGGATCGACATGATCGTCGACGGCGGCCCGGTCGAGGTCGGCGTCGAATCCACCATCGTCGGCTGCTTCTCCGATCCCGTGCTGCTGCGGCCGGGCGGGCTGACGCGCGCCGAGATCGAGCGCGTGCTCGGCCATCCCTTGCAATCGCCGCCGCAGGATGCCGAGAGCGACGCTCAGCCGATCGCCCCGGGCATGCTCGCCTCGCATTATGCGCCGCGGACCCCGGTCCGGCTCAATGCCAGCGACGTCCATGTCGGTGAAGCCTTGCTGGCGTTCGGGCCGGTCAAGGTCGCGCGGCGCGAATGCGCCTCGGTGGAGATGAACCTGTCCGAGCGCGGCGATCTCGCCGAGGCCGCCGCCAATCTGTTCGGTTACCTTCGCACGCTCGACACAAGAAACACGGATGCTATCGCAGTGATGCCCATACCCGAGGACGGCTTGGGCGAAGCCATCAACGACCGGCTGCGCCGCGCAGCGGTTGGGCGGTAACAAGCATGACCCGGAAAGGTGCGAGCCGGTTTTCGCCGCGACAAACGCGAAGCGTTTGCGCAGAGGTCATGCCCGAATAAAGATCCCGACTGAGTGAAAGACCAAGAAGAAATGAACATCGTCCAATCAGCGGTGCCGCCGCTTCCGCCCGAATTGCTTGCAAAATTCCGCGCCATCGTCGGCGACAAATATGCCGTGACCGATGCCGCCGACATCGAGCCTTACGTCACCGAGGAGCGTGACCTGTTTCACGGCCGCTCTCCGCTGGTGCTGCGCCCGGGCTCGACCGCCGAAGTCGCCGCGATCTGCAAGCTTGCGACCGAGCACCGGATCGCGCTGGTGCCGCAGGGCGGCAACACGGGCCTCGTCGGCGGCCAGACGCCGCACAATGGCGAGGTCGTGGTGTCGCTGCGGCGCCTCGACAAGATCCGCGACATCGATGTCGAATCCAACACCATGACCTGCGAGGCCGGCGTGGTGCTGCAAATCGCCCAGCAGAAGGCAGCCGACGTCGACCGGCTGTTTCCGCTGTCGCTCGGCGCCGAAGGCAGCTGCACCATCGGCGGCAACCTCTCGACCAATGCCGGCGGTACCGGAGCGCTCGCCTATGGCGTGGCGCGCGAGATGGCGCTCGGCGTCGAGGTCGTGCTCGCGGATGGCCGCGTGCTCAACGCGCTGTCGAAGCTGAAGAAGGACAACACCGGCTACGATCTGCGCAACCTCTTCATCGGTGCCGAAGGCACGCTCGGCATCATCACCGCGGCGACGTTGAAGCTGTTTCCGAAGCCACGCGCGGTCGAGACCGCCTATGTCGGCCTGAAATCGCCGGCAGCGGCATTGAAGCTGCTGTCGATCTCGCGCAACGAGGCAGCCGGCAGCCTGACGAGCTTCGAATTGCTCGCCGACATCGCGGTCGATTTCTCGATCCGCCACGGCATCGATATCCGCGATCCCTTGGAGAGCAAGCACCCCTGGTACGTGCTGATGGAATTGTCGTCGTCGCGCGACGATGCCCGCGACGCGCTGGAGGCGATCCTCGCCCAGGGCATGGAGGACGGCATCGTCGACGACGCGGTCATCGCCGCCAATCTGAGCCAGCGCCAGGCGTTCTGGAAACTGCGCGACGAAATGTCCGCGGCGCAGAAGCCGGAGGGCGGCTCGATCAAGCACGACATCTCGGTGCCAGTCGCAGCGGTGCCCGCCTTCATCGCGGAGGCCAATGCGGCGGTCGTGAAGCTGATCCCGGGCGCGCGACCGGTGCCGTTCGGCCACCTCGGCGACGGCAACATCCACTACAATGTCAGCCAGCCGGTCGGCGCCAATGCGGCCGACTTCCTGGCGCGCTGGCACGACGTCAACGCCGTGGTGTTCGAGATCGTGCTGCGGATGGGCGGCTCGATCTCGGCCGAGCACGGCATCGGCGTGCTCAAGCGCGACGAGCTACCTGACGTCAAAGACAAGGTCGCGATCGAGCTGATGCGGCAGGTCAAGGCGATGCTCGATCCGCTCGGCATCATGAACCCGGGCAAGGTGCTGTGACCGTGCAGGCGACAATGCCCTCTCCCTCGTTCGCCATTACAGAGATCACCGACGCCGACGTCGCCGCTGTCGTCGCGCTGTGGCAGGCGTGCGGCCTCACCCGGCCGTGGAACGATCCTTCCGCCGACATCGCACTGGCACGGCGCGGACCGAGTTCGGCCCTGCTGGTTGGCCGCGATGCCGGCACGATCGTCGCAACCGCGATGGTCGGCCATGACGGCCATCGCGGCTGGGTGTATTACGTCGCCGTCGATCCCAACCGCCAGGGCAAGGGGCTTGGCCGCGCCATCATGGCGGCGGTCGAGGACTGGCTGCGCAATGCCGGCGTGCCGAAGCTGCAATTGCTGGTGCGGCGGGAGAACGCCAAGGCCGGCGCATTCTACCAATCGCTCGGCTATGAGGAATCGACCTCGGTGATGCTGGCCAAATGGCTCGACGGCCGCGAAGCGACGTCGTGACCGAATTGAGGATCGACGCATGAGCATCGCCGACCGCGTCCGCGTCAAGGACGTCCAGCTGCTGTCGAAGCGCCGCTACGAGCTGAAGAGCGCGACCTTCGACTACCGCCGCAGCAACGGCGAATGGCAGACCCAGGTGCGCGAGGTCTATGACCGTGGCAATGGCGCAGCGCTGTTGCCCTACAATCTCAAGACCCGCACTGTGGTGCTGGTGCGCCAGTTCCGCTATCCCGCTTTCGCCAACGGCTATGATGATCTCCTGATCGAGGTCGCCGCCGGCATGCTCGACGACGCCGCGCCGGAGGCACGCATTCGCGCCGAGGCCGAGGAAGAGATCGGCTACCGCCTCGCGCATGTGCGCAAGGTGTTCGAGGCCTTCATGACGCCGGGTGCGGTGACCGAGAAGCTGCATTTCTTCGTCGCCGAATATGACGCCGCGATGCGCGTCGGCGATGGCGGCGGGCTCGCCGACGAGGGCGAGGACATCGAGGTGCTGGAGCTGGCGATCGACGACGCGCTCGCCATGATCAGCGATGGCCGCATCGTCGACGGCAAGACCATCATGCTGCTGCAGTACGCAGCGCTGCATCTGTTCAGGTGAAGGCTGCGCCGTCACAGCCTGGCGCGAGGCGGCTCGCGCCGTCAGCTAGACGAAATATCGAAAACAACCCCATGCACAGTAGCCGGCGGTGGCCGGCGCTCGACTTGACACGTCGGGCAACTCACGGATAGATTTCCAATATTCCGAAATCACGCATGCGCACGCGAGCCGCTAGAGCCATAATGCTCCAGCCCCGTCATCCCCGCGCAATGGCTATGCCATTGTCGCTGGAGGTGCGAGCCTTGCGGCGCAATTGCGCCGCTGGGCGAGCCTCGAAGGATCGACGGCCCCGCTGGTGGCCGATTCATCCTTCGAGACGGCCGCGTTGCGGCCTCCTCAGGATGACGGGGATGGTCTGAATCCGGCTCGACGATCAGCTGTCGCTCGCGCCGCTCCACACCGTCAACTCTACTGCATCGTGATCGCAAGCCCGCTCAGATCGGCGTTGGCCATCAGGCCGACCTGGTGGCCGGTCAATTCGAGCACCGCGCCCTTCTGATTGGTCAGCACGATCGCGCGCGCACCGCGGCCGACGGCAAGCCCGGCACCCGCCGCGCCATAGACGCCGGCAACGTCGGACGGGCGATTGATGTTGCTGACGCGGCCGCGCAGCACGGTCTTCGAGCCGCCGAACAC
The DNA here is from genome assembly GCA_036383375.1 of Bradyrhizobium sp. Classification (GTDB taxonomy): domain Bacteria; phylum Pseudomonadota; class Alphaproteobacteria; order Rhizobiales; family Xanthobacteraceae; genus Bradyrhizobium. Next base: position 14,784 of record DASVOL010000692.1, read on the forward strand.
GAGGCCATAGTCGAGACCGCCGGTAGACAGCCGATAGGAGCGGCCGCGGAACGTCAGCACGCCGCTGCCGCCGGAACCGCCGATGAACCAGCCGGCCTTGTAGATCGTGAGCGTCACGAAGCCGCTGTCGGCGCGCGCGGCGGTGGAGACAGCGAGGCCGGTGAAGGCCAGCAGCGCGACCAGCGCGGCGCGAAGGGTGGATGAGAATTTCATGTGCGGTCTCCCCAAGATCAGTTCACGTCGATTTGCTCGCGTCGCGACGCGGGCCCGAATCGCAACGCGCCGACTGTAGCAAGCGCTTCGTCCGGCGCAATTTGGCACAGCCGGCGCCGATGGGTGACGGGAATGTTCGCGGGAACCGTGTTGAACCTGTTCCCGGGGTTGCAACACTCACTGCATGTCCGGGGCGACCGGCCCCAGAGCTCCAGGATTTCCCGCGGAGCATTCACTTTTTCAAACCGGAGATTTCCCATGCGTCGTCTTGCGATTGCCTGTGCCGCCATGGCCACCACTGTGTCTGTGCTCGCCGCGGCAAGCCCGGCCAGCGCCACGCCCTATCATCTGATCCGTTGGCAGGACACCGGCTTCTGCCAGATCTGGGACCAGAGCGTTCCGACCACGCCGTGGCCGGCAAACTTCGCTGTCGTCAGCGAGGAGCTGCCGACCTTCGACGCCGCGTTCACCTACAAGACCGGCCTCCTCAACAACGGCACCTGCTCGTTCTAATGCGCCCTCCGATCACGCACAGGGCGGACGCGCGGCAACAGTGCAGCGTCCGCCCTCGTGCTGTCAGGCTGCACGCGATCGCGCGTCAGTGATGCCTTATCAGCGCATCGCGCGCAGCGGCCAGTTCGAGGAATGCCGGGCCGTTGCCGCCGCCGTCGGGATGCACCGTCTTGGCGGCGCGCTTGAACGCCTGATGGACCTCGTTCGCCGCGAGGCAGCGGCCGAACGGCAGGCCCAGCAATTGCCGGTAGCGCTCTTCCTGCGTCAGCGTCTTCGGCGTCAGGCCGCGCCGGCCGAATTGCGGCGCGCCCAGCATGTACAACGCATCGCTGACGATGCCGAGACGGCGCAGCGCCATCGATCTGGTGCGGCGATCGGCCGATTTCAGCGCCGCCTGGCGCAAGATCGGCAGCACCTGTGCGGCCGCATGCCGCAGCGTGTCGTCGATGTCGGTGGTGGCGATCTCGGCGATCATCCCGGCAATTTCGCGATAGTCGGGATCAGGCGCCGCGCAGAAGCGCTCGATCGCGACTTTCCATTGTCTGATATGCGGGTCCATGATCGGTCCGTACTGTCATCCGAATCCGGATAACAGCAACGCGCAAACGCGGCTTGGCGTTTCGGTTGGCGCAGTTTTGAATAGTGTTGTCGGCAACGCACATAAATCAGAACGAGGAAACACCATGGCCCTTCTCGACAATCACATCGCCGTCATCACGGGTGCAGGCTCGGGCATCGGCCGTGCCATCGCCGCGGGCTACGGCCGCGAGGGTGCGCGCGTGGTGCTGCTCGACATGAACGGCGATGCCGCAGCGGAAGCGGCCAGGGAGATCCGGGACGCCGGCGGCAAGGCCGAGAGTTTTGCGCTCGACGTGACCAATCTCGACGCCTGCATCGCGATGGCGAAACAAATCGCCGACAAGGTCGGCCCCGTCTCGATCCTGGTCAATAATGCCGGCATCGCGCGCCGCAACGGCATGCTCGGCGCTGAGGAGGCCGTGATCAAGGATTGGGAAGACATCATCTCGATCAATCTTACCGGCGTCTTCAACGTGACGCATTCCTTCCTCGCGCCGCTGCGCAAGAACAAGGGACGCATCGTCAATATCGGCTCAATCCAGTCCTTCGTGCATCTACGCACCCCGAGCTCACCGGCCTACACCGCCTCCAAGCACGGCGTGCTCGGCTTCACCAAGGCATTGGCCGCCGAGCTCGGCAAGGACGGCGTGCGCGTCAACGCGATCGGCCCCGGCTTCATCGAGACGCCGCTGAACGAGAAGGTGCGCGCCTCCAATCCCGACCTCGTGAAAGTCTTCATGGACCACACCCCGCTCGGCCGCGCCGGCAAGCCCGAGGACATCGTCGGCCCCGCGATCTTCCTCGCCTCGGACCTCTCGGCCTATGTCTCGGGATCGATCGTGATGGTCGACGGCGGCTACCGGACACTGTGACGGATGGAACCGCAATCGTGGCGATTTCTGGGTATTTTGCTTACAAAGCAGGGAGTTAGGGGCGCGTTAAGGAATTGTTAACCAAACCGGCACACCGTGGATCTACGGGGTAGTTGGTTTTCTCGATGTCTCCACCTCATCGACGAGGCGGGCGTTGATCGGGAGGAGTTCATGTCTTACGCGTCCACCGTACCGTCGCCGGAAGCACTGCTGCCGTCGCTGGCTCCAAATGAAATCGTCCCATTGCTGATCGGCGCGACCGTCGATGAAGTCGAGCGGGAACTCGTGCTGCAAACGCTCGCGCGCTGCGACGGCAACCGCACCCGCGCCGCGCGCGTGCTCGGACTGTCGGTGCGGACGTTGCGGAACAAGATCCGCGAATATTCGGCCGACGGCGTCGACGTGCCGCATAGCGAGCACGCCGCGGCCTAGATCGGCAGATCGAGCGCAAGACGCCGCCAGCGCGACAATAGCGCGCTGGCCTCGTCACCGAGGCAGCGTGCGAGATGCACGTCTGCCACCGCGGTCCGTTGCAGCGTCTGGCCCACCAATGCGGTCACATAGTCCCAATAGCCACGCCTTCCGTTCGGATCCGCCGCGACCAGGGATTTTGCCAGGATCTCGACATAGATCGCGGTGACGGCGCTATGCCAGAGCTGACCTGCGCGGATCTCCGCCGAGGCCGCGCTGGTCCGTGCTTGCCACATCAGCCAATAGTTCTCCTCTGCCTTTGTCCAATCCGACGTCGGCAGTGACGGATCAAGACATGGCGAGCGGCACGCGAGTGGCCGCATCGTGCGCAGATCGCAGAATACGGAATAGTCGAGCCTGTCGTACCAGCTTACGCGCAGCAATCGGAGGATTTCGTCCTGCTCATCCGCCGCGAGCTGCCGCCTGCCGGTCCGCGCGAGATCGGCGATGATCGCGGCCACGCGGTCGCGATCGAATGGCTCGACCTCGAGCACCACGCCGATATTATTCGGAAACAGTGCATCGAGCATGGCGACCACCTCGCGATAGAACGCGCGTGCCAGGCCGCCGCCGCGCCATGCCTTCGCAATGCCGACGTGGTTGCAGAAGATCAGCTCGCTTGTGTGATCGTAGGTGAACAAGCCGAGCCCGACCGCGCGCCCGGCGCCCGCGCGCAGGATGAAGCAGCGCGAGTCGAGGCGATAGGACATCTCGTGGCCGCCGACGCTGAAGGGACGGCGCTCGCCGACATCATCCGACAACAGCCAGCGCACGATGTCATCAGCGCTGTCGCGCTCGCTCGCGGGGAACAGCTCTTCATAGAGCTCGAGCACACCCGTGCTGCGAAAGGCCGCTTCGTCAACCACGTCGTGCCGCGTCACGACGATGTCGAGCGGTTGCGGTTCGCCCGCGGCTTCGCGGTACATGCCGTCCAGAACCCGCAACACGCCCTCCCCGCTGTCATATGCGCATGGAATTATGACTGTTGATCGCTTGCATCGGCGCCGGCAGGCAGAATTGAAGCCGTGCTCCAACCTCTGTTACAAGCGGCTTCAAATCGCGACGGAGCATAGCAGTGGCTGACGAGACAGTTTCCCGCCAGGGGTCACGAGGGGCGCAGGGGCCGCAGGGCCGTCAGGGCGAGCCGGGAAAGCCAGGACCGCAGGGACATCCGGGGCGACCGGGGCCGGAAGGTGCGCGTGGCAAGCCGGGTCCGCAGGGCAAGGCCGGCGTGGTCGGAAAGGCCGGCCCCCAGGGCAAGCCGGGGGCGCAAGGCAAGGCTGGCGTGCAGGGTCCGCGCGGCGAAGCAGGTCAACAGGGCCCGCAGGGTCCGGCCGGCCCGCGTGGTGAAGCCGGCCCGCCCGGCCAATTGCCGTCGATCGAGCAGGTGATGCCGTGGCTGCACATGATCTTCGACGCCTGGGAAGACTACAAGCGTACCAAGGAGCGTGAAGCCGCAGAGTTCGCCGAACGCGATGCGGCCGAGCGCGCAGCAGCGGAGGCGATCGCCCTTGACGTCGACGCGATCGATTTCGCTGATGATGACGACGAGGACGACGATCACAAGAAAAAGAAGAAGCATCGCAAGAAGGACAAGAAGTAACCCGTCTTGTCATCACGCCGCGACACGGCGGCCAGCGAAATCCGTGTCGCGCTTACCGCTCCGCGCCCGGACTGGCCGGCGGATCGGAGGGCCCGGCGAGTTGCATGAGCTGGAAGACCCAGCGCATCGCGTAGTACCAGGCAACACCCGCGAACGCCCCGCAGGCCGACAGAATGATCACGTTGGCGAGGTCGATCGTGCCGCTCGACCACAGCATGCCGCAGGTCCAGAGCACGGCGAACGCAATCGAACAGAGTGTGAGCAGGGCGGCAGGCTTCATGGCGTTTGCTCCGGGACCGGGGTGAACGGCCAGGATGCCCGTGGGCACGGCGTCCTACCGTGACCTGCGTCACGGAATGACCTCAGCCGAACCGCAGCCGCGAACGCTCCCTCGCCTTCTCCGCCTCGATCTCGCGATCGCGCGCCGGCGAGGTGGTCTGCAACGAGACCAGGAGCCTGCGCGCGGCGTCCGAGACCTCGGTCACGGCAAGGTTGAAGGCGGCCTCATTGGCCTGCGACGGCTTGTTGAAGCCGGACAATTTGCGCACGAATTGCAGCGCCGAAGCGTGGATCTCGTCCTCGGTGGCGGGCGGCTCGAAATTGAACAGCGTCTTGATATTGCGGCACATGTCGGTCTCCCTCGCCCGCATTTCGGGTCTTGTGTCTCAAAGACGATCGGCTGCTGCAAAATACGACATCGTGGTCTATTCTGGCAGCCTCATCGTCCACGTCGGAAACGAGGTTCCGGATGAGCCACGTGATCTACAAGGTCGTCCAGCACGATGGCGGCTGGGCCTATACCGTCAACGGAGTGTTCTCGGAACCGTTTCCAACCCATGCCGCGGCGCTTGCCGCCGCCCGGCGCGCCGCCAACGAGCAGCGCGTTCCCGGGCGCACCGAGGCGATCCAGTACGAGACCTCGGACGGCAAATGGCTGACCGAAACCGCCTCCGGCAATGACCGCCCGGAGACCGAGGTCGAGGACGGCCGCTAGGACCGTGCGCGCGTTCAGAACGGAACCTCGACGCCGAGCCGGTCGAAGAACGCCCGCCCCCGGTCTGTGATCCGCAACGCGCGCGGAATCCGATGCGGCGCAACGCCGCGCATCGCGACCAGCCGCGCCAGCACGGCATTGGCGAACGGACCGGCGAGATGCGGCACGCGTTCGGTCCAGTCATTGCAGAGCCGCAGATGCGGCTGCCGCGCCGGATCGAAATCGATCTCTTCGGCGCGGCACCAGGCCAGCCCCTGCTCGGTCACGCGACCATCACGGCCGTCGATGACGACGAGGCGGCGGCGCACCAGCGCATTCGACAGCAGCACGCCGAGTTGGCCCGCCAGATGATGGTAGCAGGTGCGCGATTGCCTGAGCTGCTCGGCGGGCATCGCCCGCTTGCGCCCGGCAGTAGCCTTCGCTGCAAGATCGACCAGGTTCTCGATCAGCGCCGCGACGTCGTCGTCCCTGATCCGGTAATATCTGAACCTGCCCTGCGCCCACACCGACAGCACACGCGCATCCACCAGCTTCTGCAGATGCGCGCTGGCGCCTTGCGGCGAAATGCCGGCCACCGCGGCAAGCTCGCCCGCCGGCAGCGCCTTGCCGTCAGCCAGCGCGCTGACCATGGCCTCGCGCACCGGATCGCCCAATGCCTCGGCGATCCGCGAAAATCCCGTCTGCACGGATTGGGATGATCTCACCGCATCGTCCTCCAGATCGCGCAACAACGTCCTATCCGCATTCACCGCGCCGTGAAACTCATTTCAGTTTTTCCTGAAACGTCGCGACAGCCTGTTCCGATCAAATCGGCGCCATCAGACGAACACAAGGGAACAATCATGGCAGCCGACAACACCGACGCGGAACGCATCTACAAACTCTGGGACGAGGCCCTCGGCAACAAGGACCTCGAGGCAGCGCTGGCGCTCTATGCGCCCGACGCCTCGATCGAAAGCCCGCTGGTCCAGCATTTGATGCAGACCAAGGACGGGATCGTGCGGGGCCACGCGGCGCTGCGCGAGTTCATCACGCGCGTGTTCCGCACCAACCCACCGCAGCGGCGGCGCTTCAAGCAGGGCTTCTTCAGCGACGGCCGGATTCTAACCTGGGAATATCCGCGCCAGTCCCCGGACGGCGATCAGATGGATCTCGTCGAGGTCATGGAGATCAGAGATGGCCTGATCCAGCGTCACCGGGTCTATTGGGGATGGTATGCGCTCAACGTGCTGAGGGCGAGCTGAACACATCTTCGCCAGCCGCGCGGCGCAGCGCTCGGACAACGCCTTTCCGTCATGCTAGGCTTGCGCCGAAGCGGCTGGACAAATGCGCCGCGCGTGGGGAGAAGCACCATGATCCGTTTGTGCGCGGCGCTTCTGGCCGCTCTCGTCTCGATGTCGGTACCGGCCATGGCTGCAGACTACCCCGCGCCGCAGGATGGCGAGTGGATCGCAAAGGACTTCAAGTTCCACAGCGGCGAGGTGATGCCGGAACTGCGGCTGCACTACACCACGGTCGGCGCGCCGACCGGGCAGCCGGTGCTAGTGCTGCACGGCTCCGGCGGCTCGGCCGCCAGCATGCTGACGCCGACCTTTGCCGGCCAGCTGTTCGGCCCAGGCCAGCCGCTTGATGCTGCGAAATACTACATCATCATCCCCGACGGCATCGGGCACGGCAAATCGTCGAAGCCATCAGATGCGATGCGGACGAGCTTTCCGAAATACGACTACAACGACATGGTCGACGCGCAGTACCGGCTGGTCACTGAAGGGCTCGGCATCAAGCATCTGCGGCTCGTGATCGGCAATTCGATGGGCGGCATGCACACCTGGATCTGGGGCGTGCGCTATCCGCAGATGATGGACGCCCTGGTGCCGATGGCCTCGCAGCCGACGGCGATGGCGGCGCGCAACTGGATCCTGCGGCGGACGATGCTGGACACGATCCGCAACGATCCCGATTACAATGGCGGCAACTACACCAGCCAGCCGCGGATGATGAAATACGCCATCGCCGCCTATCGCTTCGCCAGCGCCGGCGGCACGCTCGGTTACCAGACGCTGGCGCCGTCAGCGCCGCAGGCCGACAAGATGGTCGATGACCAGCTGGCATTGCCGGTCACCGCAGACGCCAATGACTACATCTATCAATGGGAGGCCTCGCACGACTACGATCCGTCGGCGGGACTGGAGAAGATCGAAGCCACCCTGCTTGCTATCAACGCGGCCGACGATGAGCGCAATCCGCCGGAGACCGGCGTCACCGAGGCGGCAGTGAAGCGGATCAAGAACGGCAAGATTGACCTGATCCCGGCGAGCAGCGAGACCCGCGGCCACCTCACGACCGGCGATGCCAAATTCTATGCCAGGCAGTTGCAGGAGCTGCTGCAGACGGCGCCGCAACACACGATGTAGCGATCGGGATCGAGGCGATGTCCGCAAGTCGCTTCCGCAAGGTCGCGCTGAGCCTGCCCGAGGTGTTTGAGGGCGCGCATCACGGCACCGCCGACTTCCGCGTCGGCAACCGCATCTTCGCAACGCTCGGCTATCCCGACAAGGATTGGGGCATGGTGAAGCTGACGCCGGAGCAGCAGGCTGTCGTGGTCGAAGCCGAGCCGGACATCTTCCGGCCGGTGCCGGGCGGCTGGGGCAAGAGCGGCAGCACCAATGTCCGCCTTGCCAAAGCCGATCAGCTCACGCTGCGCAGCGCGCTCACAATGGCCCGGGACAATATCGCGGCAAAACCTGCAAGGAAGGCGCGCGCGAACAAGCCAGCCTGAAACGCGGCGATCCCGCACTGCATCACGGACAACAGCGCGGCCTCGCTGATTCTTTGGGCATGCATCTCGAGCGCGGTTCGTGCCTAATTGCACCAACATCGGATTCGCGCGCGAGACGATGCGCGCGCGTCACGCACAAGGTTGTCGCGGAGGGGTGCGATGCGAAGGCTCACGCATGGCGTAGTGCTTGCGTGGCTCGCCATGACGGCGGGCGCAGCGCTGGCGTTCGACAACGGCCAATACGACAACGTGCCATCCGATATCCGCGCCTGGTTCAAGAGCGTGATCGCGCCGAACGGCGTGCCGTGCTGCGATATTTCCGACGGCCATCGCACCAGCTATGACGTTCGGGGCGGCGCCTATTGGGTGCCGATCGAGGGCGAATGGATGATGGTGCCGGAGCGCGCGATCATCCGCGATCGCGGCAACCCGGTCGGCGAGGCTGTGGTGTGGTACGTGCACCACCGCGGCAACATCATCATCAGCTGCTTCGTTCCGGCGGACGCGGTCTGAGGCGCCGCCGCGCAGTCGCGCCAATTTGAAACAGATACCTTCTGTTAACCTTACTTTTTAACCAATAATTAAGGATGAGTTTGCGGGCGCCCTCAGGCGCAGCCTAGCCTCTGCACAATGCTCCGTAATCGATTGGTGCGTGCCATGAGCCTTCGAAGGATGGCGTATCGAACAAATGGGGCGCTGCTCGCGTCCCTTGGCGTTGCAGCGCTGCTGCTCGCTTCCTCGACCGAGACCGATGCGAGATCCGGAACCGCGCCGCGCGGCACGTTTTCGGCGCACCATCCAGCCTTCCGTCATCATGTCCGGGTGCCCGGCATCGTGCTGCCGGATGCAGGCGGATACTATGATGGCGCGGCCGATGTCCCCTTCGCGACCGGGGTCCCGGCGCCGGCGTCGAACGACGTTCGCTATACCTACACCCAGGACGTACCTTGGGATTGGGCGCATCGCTATCCGCCAGCCGTGGTGCCGTCGGATCGGCCCTACGTGTCGAGCTGCCCCACCGAGAGCGTGACGGTGCCTGGCCGCGATGGCGATCGCACCATCAACATCATCCGCTGCTACTGACCGATCACTCCTGATCGCGAAAACGAAAGAGGCCGCCCGCAAGGACGGCCTCTCGCATTTTTTTAAGACGCGCTTCGATCCGCGCGAGCCCGATCAGGACTCCTCGCCCTTCAGATGGCCGACGTGCTTCTGGGTGTAGAGCTCAAGACCGATGCGCTTGATCAGGTCGAGCTGGGTCTCGAGGAAGTCGATGTGGTCTTCCTCGTCCTTCATCAGCCGCTCGAACAGGTCGCGGCTGACATAGTCCTTGACGCCGTGGCAGTAGGTCGCCGCTTCCTGATAGAGCGTGCGGGCGCCGATCTCGGCAGCCAGGTCACACTCGATGATCTCCTTGACGTCCTGGCCGATCTTCAAGGGATCGAGCACCTGCAGGTTCGGGAAGCCGTCGAGGAACAGGATGCGGTCGACGAATTTGTCGGCGTGCTCCATCTCCTCGATGGACTCCTTGCGCCAGACCTTGGCCATCTCCAGGAGGCCCCAATTGTTGAGCATCCGGTAGTGCAGCCAGTACTGATTGATGGCGGTCAGTTCGCTGCGCAGCCCCTTGTTCAGATAATCGATGACCTTCGGGTCGCCTTGCATGATCCACTCCACCTGTCGCGGCCAAAACCGGCCAGCACTGAATTTAGAACGCTTCTAAATCAGATTGCCGGAGAGAGCAACCCTTCGCGGAAGCGGCGCGTGGATAACCGGATTTGGGAGACTTGGCAGAGGCAAAGCGTTTCCAGCGGCACGCAGCCGGACCGCGTGAAGAAGCGCATTGAAACGGGAAAGCTTCGGTTCTGCGTCGACCAGAACCGAAAATGGCCTAGCAGGCCGCGAGCGCGAATTCGGCCGGCTCGGCGTCTTCGTTGGCGGCGTGCGGATGGCCGCTGTGGGGGCAGCCGGAGCAGCAGGCCTTGGCGCAAGGGCCGAGCGCTTCGTCGATGATGGCCTTGATGGTGCGCGCGCAGCGGCCGCATTCGGCGCTACAGCCGAGGCAGCCATACACCTGCTTGGCATTTCGAGTCACAGACCCGCCGCCATTGACGGCATTGCGGACATCGTGGTCGCTGAGGACGTTACAGGAACAGACAATCATCAGAAGAGGCGGGTCCAACGGGTGATGCTCGCCAATATGGATATTGTCGGCCCCCGCCGGATGCAAAAGGAAAAAGCAGTTCTTGTAGCAATTCCAAACTGATGCGGGATTCATATTGGAATGAATCTAAATCGCCCGGCCCCGCCTTTCGGGAATAAGAAACCGGTCAGGCCGGTCTACCGGGCCGATCCAAGCTTCCGTCGCCACAAGCACCGGTTCACTGCGGCTACGAGCTTGTGCGTTGCAAGATATGCCAAAAGCTGCAAGCATTTGGACGCGAATACGGCAGCGTCGTTCATTGATCATTCAAGCGGAATATGGAACCCTTAAGGGCGAGACAGATCGCCCACGCACGCTGTCCCTGCTCCCGTGAGAAAGGTGAGGTCATGAAGAAGACATTGCTGGCGCTTTGCGCCGCCGCCACTCTGGCGGTTTCGGCTGTGGCGGTGCCCGCCCCCGCCCAGGCACAACGCGGTGTCGCCGCTGGCGTCGCTGCGGGATTGATCGGTGGCGCCATCGTCGGTGGCGCGATCGCTTCGCAGAACGGCTACTACGGTCCGGGCTATGGCTACTATGCGCCCGGTCCGGCCTACGTCGCCGAGCCCGGTTACGGTCCCGATTGCTTCTGGCAACGCCAGCGGTTCTGGGACGGCTACAGCTGGCGCGTTCGCCGAGTCCGCGTTTGCGATTGATCGCCGTTCATCTCGATTAATTCGAACCAGATGTCCCGGAAAACCGACTGTTTCTCCGGGACGTCTGCTGTAGAAGGCCAGAAAAAACCGCTTTTCTGCGCGATGAGCCTGCGGACGTTTACTTTCGGTTGACTGTTCTGCGCTGTTTAGCAAGACAGCAGTTCGAGATCAGCGTGTGAGTCACCTAAAACCCGGCGCCGAACCACGACGCCACCACCTTCCAGGAGAGCCAAAGACATGAAGAAGACTTTAGCTGCCCTTGTCGCCGTTACCACGCTTGCCGGTTCGCTGGCGGTTGCTCCGGCTGCCAAGGCTGGTGACGGCGGGGCCATCGCGGCCGGCGTTGCCGGTGGCCTGATCGGCGGCGCACTGCTCGGCGGCGCGATCGCAGGCGCCCGTCCGGCTCCGGTCTATGTTGCACCGGCCCCGGTTTACGTCGAAGAAGCTCCGTGCCGCTGGGTTCGTGAGCGCTTCTGGGACGGCTACGGCTGGCGCTTCCGTCGCGTCCAGGTTTGCGACTGATCGATCGACGCTATCAGCATCACCCTCGAAAACCCGGCCTCGCGGCCGGGTTTTTGTTTGCCTCCGCCCAATCAGGCTTGAAGGTCAGCGCTGCCCGTTCATCGCGCGCAGCACCGCCTCGCTCGGCCAGCAATCGACCTTCAGCCCGGCCTGCTTCTGATAGGCGCCGAGCGCGGCACGGGTCTGCATGCCGGCCTTGCCGTCGAGCTTGTCCTTGTACAGCCCGATCTTCGTCAGCTGCTGCTGCATCGCCTCGACATCGGCGGAGCGCAGCTGCTTCGACGCCGACCATGGCGTCGCGAACGGCTGCGGGCTCGTCATGCGGTCGGCGAGATGGCCGACGAACAGCACGTAGAGATCGGAGAAATTGTACTCCTTGATCACGAAGTAGTTCGGCGTGGTCAGGAAGGCCGGACCGTAGATGCCTTCAGGCTGCAGCAGCGAGGCCGATTGCGCCTGCTCGGCGGCGCTGAGCCTCGCGCCGCGCACCGGCACGAAGCCCGCCCGCAGCCACTGGCTGATCGGTTTTGTCACTTCGGGCACGCCCATCGTGCAATCGGCATTGGCGGGTGCCGTGACCTCGTAGGCCCAGCGCACGCCCGGCTGCCAGCCCTTGTTGACGAGCTGCTGCGCGGCGGAGGCAAGCGCGTCCGGCACCGAGTGCCAGATATCGACCCGGCCGTCGCCGTCGAGGTCGACGCCGTGCTTGTAGTACTCCGACGGCAGGAACTGGGTGTAACCGGTCGCCCCGGCCCAGGACGAGCGCAGCTCCTTGCGCGTCACGGCGCCCTCACTGAGGATCTTCAGCGCGAGGATGAACTCGGTGCGGTACTGATCCTTGCGGCGGCCGACATAGGCCTGCGTCGCCACGACGCGCAGCGTGTCGTAGGGCAGCGAATAGCGGCCGTAGTCGGTCTCGCGGCCCCAGATCGCCAGCACGATGGTGGGGGGAACGCCGAACCGCTTCTCGATCGCGTCGAGCGACGGACGATACTTCTGCAGCAGCCGCTGCCCCTCCGCGGCGAGCCGCGCGATCGAGGCTTCCTTGATGTAGTCGGCCGGCACCTGCACGAACTCGGCCTGCGCCGGCGCGCCGGTCTTCGGACGTCCGGGCAGGATCAGGTCGGGCAGCTTGTAATCGGGTTCGAGGCCGCGCGTCTCGCGATCGAAGGTTTCGCGCGACACCCCGGCCGCCTTGGCTTCCGGCCACAGCGAGGCGATGAACTGGGTGAACGCGGCGTCGGCGGCGGATGCGGGCCGTTGCAGCGGCGCACACAGCAGCACCGCGCATGCGACGATGGTGGCTGGCCATTTCATGATCGACTTCACCTTGCGGAAACAGGCATTGCAACGTGGATTCGGCAATGTCAGAATTCAATTCTGGGTGGTAAGTTTTGCCATGCGCATATTTTTGTCATTTCCCTCCGAATTGGAATCGCAGGCTGACAACATCGCTCAGTCGCTGCGCAATTGCGACCATGACGTTTTCTTTTCGCACGACGATCTCCCGCCGGGCGACAGCTTCGATGCGCGTGTCGAAAAAGCCATCGAAAGCAGCGATTTCATGGTGTTCCTGATCAGTCCGGAATCGGTGACCAAGGGACGCTATACCTTGAGCGAGCTCGCCTTTGCCAAGGGGAAGTGGCCGAACCCGAGCAACCGCGTGCTGCCGGTGATGATGGCGCCGACCCCGCTCGACCAGGTCCCGGCCTATCTCAAGGCGGTCACGATCCTCGAGCCGCAGGGCAGTGCCGCCGCCGAGACGCGGGCCGCGGTGGACCGCATGCTGGCGGCCGAGAGCGCGCAGGCGCATGGCCGGTCCCTTTTGCCGTTTCTCGTGCTGGCGCTTCTTTCGATTGTCGGCAGCTTCATTACCGTGAGGTATGCCACCAGTGTTCTGCAATATTCCTTCGTCGATTCCGGGCCAGCCGGCGGAGTAACCATCCTGCCCGGTGTGATATTTGGATTGGCGGTCGCGACCTGCAATTTCATCTTTGGCGTCAAGGACCGGTTCCAGTTGGCATTGGTGGTTGCGGTGACGGCAGCGGCCTGGATCGCGGCCTACGATGCCAGCAGTGTCACGCTTCAGTCGCTTGGCCAATATTCGAAGGCTGTTGCGACCGCCGCCGCTGACACCGGTGCCGCCGATGCATCCGCTACGGCCGCCGCGGAAGCCAGGGACACGCTCGGCAATAATCCGTTCATGGGCTATGTGATCGGCTGCATCGGAGGAGCCGTTGGCGGCGGAATCACGATCCTTGGTGTGTTGCTGACCAATCCCGGCTTCAGGCGGCTCGACAGCGTCGTCGTGAACTGGATCGCAGCCATAGCTGCTGGAGCAGTTTACGGCGCGATCGTCAAATTTCCGGACTGGCTGGCCTGGCTGGTGCTATTCGGCGTCTGGCAGCCAATCTTCATCTTCGCGATGGCACGCGGCTTCCCACGCGGCGCCGCACAGATTCCGGAATGGCTCCGCAAGATTACAGCGCCCGCCTTGTTTGGTTCACGCGCGGCGCGATGACGCCGCGCGTGCTGTTGCCTAATGCCCACCCTGCTGCTTGGCGCCCTCGATCGAGTCGTTCGACAGCTTGTCGACGATGGCGATGCCGATCGCCGAAAGGATGAAGACGCAGTGGATGATGGTCTGCCACATCACGCCGGTCTCGGTGTAGCTGCCCTTGCCTGACGACAGCGCGCCGGCCTCGATGAAGGTGCGCAGCAAGTGGATCGACGAGATGCCGATGATCGCCATCGCCAGCTTGATCTTCAGCACGCTGGCATTGACGTGGCTGAGCCATTCCGGCTCGTCCGGATGTCCCTGCAGATTGAGCCGCGACACGAAGGTCTCGTAGCCACCGACGATCACCATCACCAGGAGGTTCGAGATCATCACGACGTCGATCAGGCCGAGCACGGCCAGCATGATCTGCTGCTCGCTGAAATCGAAAGCATGGGCGAACAGGTGCCACAGCTCCTTCAGGAACAGCACGACATAGACGCCCTGGGCGATGATCAGGCCGACATAGAGCGGCAATTGCAGCCAGCGCGATCCGAAGATCAGCATGGGAACGGGACGCAGCGACCGGCCCTTGGAGCGGGCGGGCGCGTCTGATAGTGCGGACATGTCGGGAGGCTCGCGGAATTGAGAATTGCGGAGCGCTCTATCTACGCAATCCCGCGCGCTTGAAAAGCGACAACTGGCCGCAGATTGCGCCGCGATGCCGTCATGATCCTGCCAATGAAGGGCGTCGTGATGCTTGCGCTATCCACTCGTCATGGCCGGGCTTGTGCATCCGGGAAGCAAAGACGTGGATGCCCGGCGCAAGGCCGGGCATGACGGTGTCTCAAATCAGCGCGTCAGCTTCTTGTACTTCACGCGGTGCGGAATGATGCTGTCCTGGCCGAGCCGGCGCATCTTGTCCTTTTCGTAGTCCTGGAAGTTGCCCTCGAACCATTCGACATGGCTGTCGCCCTCGAAGGCCAGGATGTGGGTCGCGATGCGGTCGAGGAACCAGCGATCATGGCTGATGATGACGGCGCAGCCGGCAAAATCCTCCAGCGCCTCTTCCAGCGCGCGCAGCGTGTCGACGTCGAGGTCGTTGGTCGGCTCGTCGAGCAGCAGCACGTTGGCGCCCGACTTCAGCATCTTGGCGAGATGCACGCGGTTGCGTTCACCGCCCGACAGCGCGCCGACCTTCTTCTGCTGGTCGGCGCCCTTGAAGTTGAACGCCGAGCAATAGCCGCGCGAGTTGACTTCCTTCTTGCCGAGCAGGATCAGCTCGTTGCCGCCGGAGATCTCCTCCCACACGGTCTTGTTGCCTTCGAGTGCGTCACGCGACTGGTCGACATAGCCGAGATGCACGGTTTCGCCGACCGTGATGACGCCCTTGTCGGGTTCCTCCTGCTTGGTGATCATCTTGAACAGCGTGGTCTTGCCGGCGCCGTTCGCGCCGATCACGCCGACGATGCCGCCGGGCGGCAGCTTGAAGGTGAGATCGTCGATCAAAAGCCGATCGGCAAAGCCTTTGCTGAGGCCCTCGAAGTCGACGACGTTGGCGCCGAGCCGCTCGGCGACCGGGATGATGATCTGCGCGGTCTGGGTCTGCTTCTCGCTCGCCTTCTTGAGCAGATCCTCATAGCGCTGGTAGCGCGCCTTCGACTTGGCCTGGCGCGCCTTCGGTGAGGACGCCACCCATTCCTGCTCGCGGGCCAGCGTCTTCTGGTGCGCGGCGTCTTCGCGGCCTTCCTGCTCGAGCCGCTTCTGCTTCTGCACCAGCCAAGAAGAATAGTTGCCCTCATAGGGAATGCCGCGGCCGCGGTCGAGCTCGAGGATCCAGCTCGTGACGTTGTCGAGGAAGTAGCGGTCGTGGGTCACGATCAGGATCGCGCCGGGATAGTTGCGCAGATGGCCCTCCAGCCATGACACCGACTCGGCGTCGAGATGGTTGGTCGGTTCGTCCAGCAGCAGCAATTCCGGCTGGTCGAGCAGCAAACGGCACAGTGCGACGCGGCGGCGTTCACCACCCGACAGTTTTGTGACATCGGCATCGTCGGGCGGGCAGCGCAGCGCGTCCATCGCCTGGTCGACCTTGCTGTCGAGATCCCACAGGCCCTGCGCCTCGATCTCGTCCTGCAGCTTGGTCATCTCGTCCGCGGTCTCGTCCGAGTAGTTGACGGCCAGCTCGTTGTAGCGGTCGAGGATCGCCTTCTGCTTGGCGACGCCGAGCATGACGTTCTCACGGACGTTGAGCGCGGCATCGAGGTGCGGCTCCTGCTCGAGATAGCCGACGCGGGCGCCCTCGGCGACCCAGGCCTCGCCGTTATACTCCTTGTCGAGACCAGCCATGATCTTGAGCAGCGTCGACTTGCCCGAGCCGTTGACGCCGAGCACGCCGATCTTGGCATCCGGATAGAAGCTCAGATGGATGTTATCGAGCACCTTGCGGGTCGGATACGCCTTGGTCAGACCCTGCATGAAATAGATGAACTGGCGAGCCATCCGCTGTCCCTGGAATTGATCCGATTTGAAGGAAATTTTGCTGCCGCCGATGTAACGGCCGGCCCCCGAAAGCGCAACCGCGGGGCGGTCGTTTTCCATCCGTTCACCACGTTCCGTCCATTCGCCACGGGTGATTACGGGTTCGACACCATGTGCGCGCCGAATCACGACAATTGAAACTATCTTTTAATAAATCAGGCCAAAACTCGTCTCCAACGCCGAAAAACGGCGATTTTCGCGGCAGAACCGCGACCAAACAGTTGAGGCCACGTCATGGCTACCATCATTTCAGCACCTCTTTCGCGCCCGACGACCAAACGCGAGGCGACGCTGCTCGCCGAATTCAGCGCCTTCTGGCGGGCCTTCGTTACCAAGGCTTTCAATCCCTACCGGCCGGAACTGCACTATATGCGTGGCCCGGGTCCTGCTTGCCGTGCCAAGCAGATGGCGCTGTCGCCGGCGGTGCGCTCGATGCTCGCCGACATCCGCACCGCGAAGACGCGCAAGCCAACCTGAGCCATCCGGCAATCGCCGCTTTTTGAAACCGCGGCCGCTTGCGCGCCGGCCGATTGCGCGCGACCATCCGGGGCTCCCCGACGGTCGATTGTCCGCCGTCGTCCTCACCCTGAATGGACCTTTCCGATGACGCGGCTGCGCTGTGCAATCCTCGACGACTATTTCGACATCGCGCTTTCGCTGGCCGACTGGCCACAGGTCAAGGACCGCGTCGAGGTCACCGTGTTCGACCAGCCGTTCGCCAGCGAGGCGGAAGCAGCAGCGAAGCTGAAGGATTTCGAGATCATCTGCGCGATGCGCGAGCGCACGCCGTTTCCGCGCAGCCTGTTCGACGCGTTGCCCAGGCTGAAGCTCCTGATCACGTCGGGCATGCGCAACGCCGCGATCGACATCGAGGCCGCCAAGGCACGCAACGTGGTGCTGTGCGGCACCCAGTATAGCCGCGACCCCACCGCGCCGCTGACCATGGGCCTGATCCTGGAATTGACCCGCGGCATCGGCCGCGAGAATGCGCGGATGCACGCCGGCGAGGCCTGGCAGAGCTTTGCCGGCACCGAGATCGAGGGCAAGACGCTCGGCGTCATCGGCCTCGGCAAGCTCGGCAGCAAGGTCGCCGGCATGGCCAAGGCGTTCGGCATGAATGTGATCGCCTGGAGCCCCAACCTGACGCCGGAGAAATGCAAGGAAGCCGGCGTCGGCTACGCCGGCAAGGACGAGCTGTTCGCGACATCAGACATCATCACCATCCATGTCGTGCTGAGCCCGCGCTCGCGCGGGCTGGTCGGCGCCCCCGATCTCGCCCGGATGAAGCCACAGGCCTATCTCGTCAACACCGCGCGCGGGCCGATCGTCGACGAAGACGCGCTGCTTGCGGCGCTCCGCGAGAAAAAGATCGCAGGCGCCGGCATCGACGTGTTCTCGGTCGAGCCGCTGCCATCGGACCACCCGCTCCGCAAGCTCGACAATGTCGTGATCACGCCCCACCTCGGCTATGCGACGCGCGAGAGCCTACAGGCGCACTATCAGCAGATGGTCGCGTGCATCGACGCCTTCACCAAGGGCGCCGAGCCGCCGCGACGGCTCGCCTGAGCGCAGCATTCGCTGCAACCAGGGCATTTTCGGTTCTGATTGAATCGGAACCGAACCTCTAGATTCTAGTTGCGACGCGTTTTCTTCACGCGGACCGGTGTCCACTTCGCTCGACAACGCTCTAGCCGAGCCAGCGGAAGGCGCGTTCGAGCTCAGCGCGGCCGTTGCGGTCGTACCAGCGCCCATGGGCAAGGATGATCCGCTGCGGGTCCCATTCGATCATGCAGGCGACCGCGGCCCGCAACGCGGCACGGTCGCGCGAGAACGTCAACCGCATGTCGCGCGGCGTGCTGCCGTCCGGATCGCGCACGCCGCCGATCCAGGTCAGCAACCGCATCAACGGCGAACGAATCCGGTCCGCTTCAAAATTCTCGATCAGGTCGGTCAGCAGCAACGTCCGTGACTCCAGATGGAAGAACACGGTCTCCGTCATGTAGCTGCCGGAGACCGGAAGCGTCGCGATCCATTCGTCCCAAGGATAGCCCGATCGCTGATCGAGCGGGTCGCCACCTGGAACGGGCCGGTCGCCGGCCTGCTGCGCGATCTCGCGCGCGAGAAACACGCGCGCGCCGGGATAGGCCGCATGCCAGTCCGGGATCCACCAATAGTGCAGGCGGTTCGGCCCGATGATCCAGCTCGGCTCGCCCAAGCGCGCGATCTCGGCCTTGAGTTCATCCACCAGCGGGGTCGGCGAGTGGATGAAGAGCCGCGCCCCCGGCAGGCGAAGGATCGTTGCGCGCGTCGGGAACGGCATCGTGAGCCAGCGCGGGCCGAACCTGATCACGGGCCCATCGACGATCCACACGTCGTCGGCAACCGGCTTCGGCGTGTTCAGCGGCGGATAGGTCAGGCGGGATTCCTGCATCGCATTGCCTCACAGCGGCAACGTCGAGACCGGCCTTCTGTTGCAACAAAAAAGGCGCGCTGTACGCGCGCCTTTTCAATTGATCGATTTGCCGGTCGGCCTAGCGCACCGTGACCGGCGCGGGCAACGGCTGCACCGAGGTCGGCTGCGTGCCGGGCAGCGGCGCGGCCTGAGCGGGGGCCATCGGGTTGGGCGGCGGTGCGGCGGACGCCGTCGTCGTGCCCGGGGCTGCGCCGCCGGGCAGCACGACCACGCGGGTGCCGACCTTGGCGCGCTCAAACAGATCCGAGACGTCCTCGTTCAGCATGCCGATACAGCCCGACGAGACGAACTTGCCGATGGTCGACGGCTGGTTGGTGCCGTGAATACGGTACACGGTCGAGCCGAGATACATCGCGCGGGCGCCGAGCGGGTTGCCCGGGCCGCCGGCCATGAAGCGCGGCAGATAAGGCTGGCGCTTGATCATCTCGGCCGGCGGATGCCAGTCCGGCCATTCGGCCTTGCGGCTGATGGTCTGGGTACCCGCCCAGGTGAACCCCTCGCGGCCGACGCCGACGCCGTAGCGGATCGCCCGGCCGCCGCCGAGCACGTAATAGAGCGCGGTGTTGCCGGTATCGATGATGACGGTGCCCGGCGCCTCAGACGTGTTGAGCGCGACGGTGGTGCGGCGCAGCCGCTCCGGCAGCGCGCCGTCCTCGGTGGCCACGGCCGAAGGATCGTTCATCGCCTCGTCGGAGGGGAATCCGCCCGGCTGCGCCGATGCATAGCCGAGCGCCTGCGCACTGGCCGAATTGGCGACAATGAATGGCGTCGCGAACAGGACGCTGGCGAAGGCAAGATTACGAGCAAAGGTGCGCGCGGCGCGCGACGCAAGCCGGCGGCTGGAGAGAGACTGCTGTGTCATGTGCTGCCCCTGGACGGGATGCGCATCATGGTGATGCGATGCTCAACCAACGCGCGTGACCATCGGACAGTTCCGCTGCGAATCGTCGCGAAGTCGCGATTGTCAACCCGCCATCTCTCACGAGCGCGCGATGGAACCTTTGCCGGGGCGTCGCCGTTGTCGTGCGCAATTTGACGCGAAATTCATTTGTCCCCATTCGGGAGGAGTCTGGTGCGCGCCTTTCCGGGTGAACGTATGCTTGGCAACGCGCCCGAAGGCACGCCGCTCCCCGACAGCAAAGCCGAAACGCCGCCGGTGATCAGCCGCGCCGAGGTCGTCGCCTTCGCGCTGGTCGCACTGCTGGTGATCGTCGTGGTGGCGGTGCTCTATCTGGCGCGCGCCGTCTTCCTTCCGATCACCATGGCCTTCATCATCGGCACCATGCTGTCGCCGGCGGCAAGCCTGCTCGAGCGCTACCGGATCCCGCGCGCGCTCGGCGCAGTGCTGATCGTGATCGCGGTCGGCGCCGCCGTCAGCTTCATTGTCGGACTGATCGCCTCGCCTGTCATGGATTGGAGCTCGCGGCTGCCCGAGCTCGGCGCGATCCTGAAGGAGAAGCTGCATGTGTTCGACCGGCCGCTCGCGCTGTGGCAGGAGCTGCAGAGCATGGTCGGCGGCTCCGATGCGCTGGCGACACTGCCGCTGCCGAAATTCGAATGGGTGCAGCCGACGCTGGAATTCGTGTCGCCGACCTTCGCCGAATTCCTGCTGTTCATCGCCACCCTGATCCTGTTCATCGCGAGCTGGAAGGACCTGCGCCGCGGCCTGGTGATGACCTTCAGCGAACGCGCGGCGCGGCTGCGCACGCTGCGGATCCTCAACGAACTCGAAACCCATCTCGGCAATTACCTGCTGACGGTGACGATGATCAATGCCGGCGTCGGCATCGTCACCGGCGCGATGTGCGCGGCGACGGGCACGCCCAGCGCGGCCGGGCTCGGCGCGCTCGCCGCGACACTGAATTTCATACCGATCATCGGCCCGGTCGCCATGTTCGTGGTGCTGGTTGCGGTCGGTATCATCTCGTCGCCGACCATCGGCGCGGGGCTGATCGCGCCGGCGTGTTTTGCCGTCGTGACCTTCATGGAAGGGCATTTCGTGACGCCGACGATCGTCGGCCGCAGGCTGTCGCTGAATGCGCTCGCGGTCTTTCTCGCGCTCGCGTTCTGGACCTGGCTGTGGGGCCCGATGGGCGCCTTCCTGTCGTCGCCGCTGCTGATCGTGGCGTTGAT
Organism: Bradyrhizobium sp.; assembly: GCA_036383375.1. Classification (GTDB taxonomy): domain Bacteria; phylum Pseudomonadota; class Alphaproteobacteria; order Rhizobiales; family Xanthobacteraceae; genus Bradyrhizobium. The sequence continues at coordinate 35,830 of DASVOL010000692.1, forward strand.
CGTGAAAGAGCATTTGATGCCGGACAATTCGCCGCAACTGCCGGACGGCTAGTAAAGCGTTTTCAAGCGAAGCCTGCCCCGCACTTGATGCGGGGTGGGCACCGGTTCGCGTGAAGAAAACGCGTCGAACAAGAAAGCCCGGTTTCGCATCTGGAACCTTTGCATGGTGCGAAGCGTTTTTCTTCAGACACACACGTTCTCCGGGAGCTTTCGATGCCGAGCACGGACAGCGCATTTGGGATCAAGAACATGACCGACAAAGCGACCTACGAACGCCTCGAAAAGGATGTCACTGCCGTGAAGAACGATATCGCAGCCCTCACCGAACAGATCACCGACGCGCTCAACTCGTTTGCCAACAACGCGGGCAAGCAGGCTCGCCGCCACTACAAGGATGCGCGCGCCAACGCCGAATCGACACTCGACGACATGTCGGAGCGCGGCAGCGCGATGATGGGCGCGGCGCAGGGTGCGGCATCCTCGATCGAGGAATCGCTGGAAGAGGTGATCACGCAGCGGCCGCTGGCGACCGTCGGCCTTGCGCTCGGCCTCGGCTTTCTGATCGGCCTCACCTGGCGGCGCTAGGTCATGCGCAAACCACCGCTCTGGACGCGATGGCAGCGCTGGCGCGCCGCGACCTCGTTCGTCGATGCGCTTTTCAAGGCAAGGCTTAAAGCAGGACTTTTCAGGACAAGGCTGGTCAATGCTTCAGCGGCTGATCGATGACGTCAAGCAATCCACCGGCAGCGCGCTGCGGCTGACGTCGCTTGCGGCCGCCGCCGCGGCGGCGCTGTTCGTCACCATCGCCTTCCTGTGCGCGGCCGCCTTCGTCTATGTGCTGCAGCACTATGGTCCGGTGGAAGCGTGCCTGTCCGGCGCCGCGGTGTTCCTGGTCGTCACGCTGATCGCCGTCGGCGTCTACATGGCACGCAAGCGCGAGATGCAGCGGCGCGCCGAGAAGGCGGCCAAGGCCGCAAAATCGGCCGCGGCAACGATGTTCGCCGACCCCGCATTGATTGCCACCGGCCTGCAGATCGTTCGCGCCATCGGCGTCAAGCGGCTGATCCCGATCCTCGCAGTCGGCGGCATCGCGCTCGGCCTGATGGCCAGCCGCAGCGCTGCCGGCAGCGGCGACGAGGCGGAGGAAGAGGAATAGCGTTCTCCCTCGAGACGCGAAGCCAGCACCGCCCAACCGTCGTCGTCGCCCGGCTCGACCGGGCGATCCGGTACGCCGCGGCCCATCGGCTCAGCAATGACCGTCTCTGGAATACTGGATCGCCCGGTCCATGTGCGCAATTGCGCACAGGCCGGGCGATGACACCGTTCAAGGGGTGCTCAGGTCACGCAGCGCCCGGGCTGCAGCAGCTTGGCCACTTCGGTCAGGACGCTGACCACGGGCTCGCAGGCCACCTTGCGGGTGTCGCCGGGCCGCGCCCGCGCAGGCGCTGCGGGGTGATTGCGGGCCTCTTCCCGCGCCACGGGAACGCGGACGAGCACCGACGTATCGGGAAGCCGATCGACCTTCAGCGCCAACGTCCGGCTCGGCAGGCCGGTCATCGGAACCGCCGCACGATCGGTCTTGGCGGCGCGATTGACCGCGCTCTCCGGCGCCAATTGGGTGGTCACCTGCTGCCCGCCAATGAGATCGTGGCCGGACGCCAGCTGGACCGCGCCCAGCGTCAGTCCAACCGCCAACGCAGCGAAAATTCCCTTTTGAATCTTTGACATGGTGATGTCCCTCGCCCCATGGAAATTCCCGTTGGCGATCACGGACACAACGCGAGCGAAACCTGTGGGGTTCTCGCGTCCGGCAATCACTTAACCGTGTACGAAATAATTTTGATTCGCGCGGAACGAGTCCGGGGGTCTGCGAGTCATTGGAAGAGCCGGTTATTCCCCCTGCCCCATTGACCGGCGACGTAGGGCGCGACCGTGGTGATGCCGGTCGCGCCCTGCTCTTTTTCGGGCTTGTCTTCGGGCTTGTCGCAAACGATGCGTCAGCAGGCCTGTCACTCAGCCGTCGCAATTGCGCACTGAAGAAGCGGTCCTCCCGCTGGCGAGAGCACGTCCGCTTCAGGCATTGTCGTTTGATGGCATGTCCTGGGATCGAACCACCGTCACTTCACGGCATGACGGGCAACGACCGACATGAAACTTGATTCCGGTCGTCTGGTCGTCGACGGGCATCAATTCGCTCAAGGGCTCGCCGCATTTGCAGGTGACCGTTTTCTTATCGGCAAAATACATCGGAGGTCCTCCATAGCCTGGAGATTTCATCGCGTCATTCGGATGAGCTCGCTTGCGCTCCTTCTCGGTCTGGAGATCCGGACGATGGGCTTGGCTCCCGGCGCTTATTTTGCAGCGGATTGCTTGCGTGATTCCGCGGCTTCACGCGCCTGCCGCTCGGCCTTGAGGCGGTGGAAGTTGTCGTAGAACGCCTTTTCGTGCGCGAGGTGCTCCTTCATCGCCTGCGACGCGTCTTGCTGACGCTGTTCGTTACGAACCTTGCGCTGCTCGGGAGTAAGATTCATACGACCTCCAACTAAGTTCTTGAATCAACGTTGGATTCAACTCACGAGGCCGGAAAAGGTTCCCCCAAGAAGGAGCCGGATCTATTTGCGCAGGCTCGCCCAGACGCCGCCGAGGATCAAAAGACCGCCGACCAGGTGGATCAGCTTCGGCGGCTCGCCAAGGATGACCCAGGACAGCAGCGCGCTCGCGATCGGCGCGACGTAGAGCACGAGCGAGGTCCGCACCGACCCGAACCTTGCGCCGAGCCAGGCGAAGCCGGCATAGGCGATCAGGCCCGGCACAAGACCGGCGAAGACATAGGC
>DASVOL010000693.1:0-2457 GCA_036383375.1 Bradyrhizobium sp.
CGGAACAAGGCGTCTTGGAAGTATGATGGATCAGCAGAACATCGCGGCTGTGCGGCCCATGTCCGCCGATCCCGCTGTCGCCCTGGCGAAGGCGCTGGGCCAATGGCCCAAGCAGCCGCAGGCAAAGTTGCAGTCGCCCCGGGCAAAACTCAAGCTGGACGCGCCCGCTGCCATCAAGACCTCCGTAGAGGATCTGGCGCGCGATCTCGGCCTTCGGCTCGGCGACCAGAACGAGCTGACCATCCGCCGCATCAAGCGCGGCAAGAATTATTCATTCGTGCGCGCCAATGGCTCGCGCATCCGCGACGCGCGCACGATCCGCCGTCTGCATGCGATGGCGGTTCCGCCGGCCTATCGCCAGGTGCGCTATTCCAGCGATCCGAGCTCGCATCTGCAGGCGGTCGGCCGCGATGCTGCGGGCCGATTGCAGTACCGGTATCACGCCGACTGGGAGAAGGTCCGCGAGCAGCGCAAGGCGCATCGCCTGGCCAAGCTGGTCGCCGCGCTGCCGAAGATCCGGCGCAAGGTCTCGGCGTTCCTGTCCGGCGACGAGCCGACGCGCGAGTTCGCACTGTCGGCAGTGATCGAGCTGATCGCGCGCACCGCGATCCGGCCCGGCAACGAATCCTATGCCCGCCTCAACGGCACCCGCGGCGCCACCACGCTTCTGAAGTCCAACGTCACGCTGGAAGACGATTCGCTGGTGCTGACCTTCAAGGCCAAGGGCGGCAAGGCCGTGCGCAAGGAATGCGATGCCGCCAAGCTGGTGCGCGCCATCGGCATTCTGCGCACCGTGCCGGGTAAGCGCATGTTCCAGTATCACGACCGCTCCGGCGTGGTCCGCGCGGCCTCGACCACTGCGGTGAACGCGTTCCTGCGCGAGCTCGCCGGCATCAAGATCTCGCTGAAGGATTTCCGCACCCTGATGGCCTCGGCCGTCGTCGTGGAATCGCTGTCGCGGATCACGCCGGCCGCCAGCGAGCGCGGCCGCAAGCGCCAGGTGCTGGATGCGATCCGCGCCGCCGCCGACCAGCTCTCCAACACGCCGGCGATCTGCCGCAAGAGCTATGTCCACGACACCATCGTCACCGCCTTCGAAGACGGCATCCTCGAACGCTTCGCCGCGACGATGGGCGGTTACCGCACCCAGTCCAAGCGCGAGCAGTTACTGGCGCAGGTGGTGATGGCGGCGGGAGCGTAGGATCCGCCCCACTCGTCGTCCCGGCCAAGCGAAGCGCGAGCCGGGACCCATAACCACAGAAGGATGACGTTTGAGCGAGCTGGGGCCACAGCGCGCTTCAACAATGCGCGCCTGCGGTTATGGGTCCCTGCTTTCGCAGGGACGACACTAGAGTTCGTGGAACGCTACAGCCCGCCCATCTTGCAGACGTACTTCCATTCCTCTGATGTCACCGGCTGCACCGAGAGGCGTGAATATTTCACCAGCGCCATGTCGGCGAGTTTCTTGTCGGCCTTGATCGCGGCCATCGTCACCGGCGTCTTCAGCGGTTTGTCGGCCTTGATGTCGACGCAGACGAACTTGCCGGTCTTGTCGGTCGGATCGGGATAGGCTTCCTTGACGATCTCGGCGATGCCGACGATCTCCTTGCCCTCGTTGGAATGATAGAAGAACGCCTTGTCGCCCTTCTTCATGTTGACGAGGTTCTGCCGCGCCGTGAAGTTGCGCACGCCGGTCCAGGCTTCGCCCTTCGCGCCCTTGGCGACCTGCTGGTCCCAGGACCAGACCGACGGCTCGGATTTCACCAGCCAGTAGTTCATCGCAACTCACCCCGTTCTCGATCGCTCATCGCGCGGCAATCTACAGGCACCCGGGCGCCCGCGACAAGCGCGGGCATCTAATGCTTCACTCACTGCTTCAGATATCGATCGAAGAATTTGGCGATGTCGGTGAAGGCTTCCTTGGTCTCGGGCGCATCGATGTTCATCTGGTACTGCGCGTGGGATTGCCCCTCATAGACATTGAGATCGGCGATCACGCCGGCGCGGCGCAATTTGCGGTGCGTGCGAACCGTGTTGCTGAGGAACAGGTCGCGCGTGCCCGATGTGAGGATGGTCGGCGGAAAACCCTTGAAGTCGCCGTAGATCGGCGAAATGTAGGGATTCTTCAGGCTCGTCCCGTTGGCATAGAGCTTGGCCGCGCGGCCGAGCCATCCGTCCCAGGTCACCAGCACGTTGTCGACCCATTCATTGCTCGCGTAGCTGTCGCCGATCTTGTCGATGTCGGACCACGGCGTGCCCGGTGCGATCGCGGCCGGCAGCGGCAGCTTCTCGTCCCTCGCCCGCAACACCATCGCAAGCGTCATCGCGCCGCCGGTCGAGGTGCCGAAGATCGCCAGCCGGTGCCGCTCGTGCGACTTCAGGACTTCCTTCCAGACCGCCATCGCGTCGTCCATCGCGGCCGGATAGGGGAAGTCCGGCGGCATCCGGTAGTCGACC
>DASVOL010000694.1:0-11470 GCA_036383375.1 Bradyrhizobium sp.
TGCGCCGCTCGGCTTCGGACGCCGCTACATCGCCCCGGCCGTTGCGGTCTTCCGATCCCGCCACCCCGAGGTGTCGGTCGAGCTCGAACTATCCGATCGGCCGGCGCGTGCCGCCGCGGGCGCGTGGGATGTCATGATCCACATCGGCATGTTGAAGGATTCCACGCTTCGCTTGCAGCGCCTGGCGCCCAATGAACGCTTTCTCTGCGCCTCGCCGGCCTATCTGAAGCGCAAGGGAATGCCGGCAAGCCCGCAGGATCTGCGCGGACATGATTGCATCGCGCTCCGCGAGAACGAGGAGGACGTGACGCTCTGGCGCTTCTCTCGCCGGCGTGCCGCGGAGCCTGATGTCATCAGGATCGAGCCGATGCTGTCGAGCAATGACGGCGCGGTCGTGAAGGCCTGGGCGCTCATGGATCACGGCCTGATCGTCAGGTCGGAGTGGGATGTCGCCGAGGAGCTCGCCGGTGGCAGGCTGGTGCGGGTGCTGCCGAGCTTCCGTCTGCCGCCGGCCGACATCGTTGCGCTGCTCAATCCCGGCCGCGGCGGCCGGGCCAGGCGCACGCAGGCCTTCGTGGAGCATCTGCGCGCTGCCCTCGCGCCGCCGCCCTGGCGCAGCAGGCCGCGATGAGAGACGGCGCGATCGCCTATGCCGCGCCGGCCTGCCTGTTCAGATAGCCCTTGGCAAAGTCGAGATACCAGTCGAGACAGCCGGGATTGGCCATCGCGTCGCGGTTGATGACTTTCTCGACGGCGTGGCCGAGCAACAGCTTCTTGACCGGCAGCTCCTGCTTCTTGCCCGACAGCGTGCGCGGAATTTCCGCGACGACGAAGATATCGTTGGGCAGGAAGCGGCGCGACAGCCCGGCCTCGACCGCCTTGTTGATCTTCGCCTTCATCGCGGCATCGAGTGCGATGCCCTCGCGCAGCACCACGAACAGCGGCATGTAGCTGTCGCGGCCGAGATATTCGAGGTCGACGACCATCGAATCCAGCACCTCCGGCAGCGCCTCGATCGCCGAATAGAGCTCGCTGGTGCCCATCCGCAGGCCATGGCGGTTGATGGTGGCGTCGCTGCGGCCGTAGATCACGCAGGAGCCGTCGGGGTTGATCTTGAGCCAGTCGCCATGCCGCCACACCGGACCGCGGCCCGTGCCGTCGAAATTGTCGGGATAGGTCTCGAAATAGCTCGACAGATAGCGCGCGTTGCCGGGGTCGTTCCAGAAGCGCAGCGGCATCGAGGGCAGCGGCTCGGTGCAGACGAGCTCGCCGACCTCGTCGATCACGGCGCGGCCCTGCTCGTCGAACGCATCGACCGCGCAGCCGAGCAGGCGGCATTGCATGATGCCCGGGGTCTGCGGCAGCTCGCGATTGCCGCCGATGAAGGCGCCGGCGAAATCGGTGCCGCCGGAAATATTGGCCCACCACATGTCGGCCTGCGCGGCGTTGCCGTTGCGCTTGGAGAGCGCGGCGAAGCGTTCGTTGAACCAGGCCTGCGTGTCGGCTGAGAGCGGCGAGCCGGTCGAGCCGAGTGCGCGCAGGCCCGAGAGGTCGCCGACATCAGCGAGATCGATCTCGGCTTTGGTGCAGTTGGCGAAGAACGCCGCGCCGGCGCCGAAGAAGGTCGCCTTGGCATCGGCGACGAAACGCCACAGCGTGGTCCAGTCCGGCTTGTCCTTGGTGCCGCCGGGACTGCCGTCGAAGATGCAGCAGGTCGTGCCGTTGAGCAGGCCGTTGGCCTGGCAGTTCCACATGATCCAGCCGGTCGACGAGTACCAGTGGAAGCGTTCGCCGAACGAGTTTTGCTGATAGCTGCAGCCGATGTCGTTGTGCAGCGTCGCGAGCGGCAGCGCCACGACGATGATGCCGCCATGGCTGTGCAGGATCGGCTTCGGCAATCCCGTGGTGCCCGAGGAATAGACGATCCAGAGCGGATGATCGAACGGCAGCCATTCCGGCTCGAAGGCGTCGATTTCCGCGCTTTGGCCGGCGAGGATGGACGACAATTGCGTCTCTGACGTCGCGGCATCGCTGTGCAGGATGACGTGCTCGACCGTCGGCAGCGCGCGCCGCAATTCCTCGATCACACCTTGCCGATCATGGCGCTTGCCGGCATAGGTCACGGCGTCGCAGGCGATCAGCACCTTCGGCTCGATCTGCTTGAAGCGGTCGATCACCGCGGGTGCGGCCATGTCGGGCGCGCAGACGCTCCAGATCGCACCCAGGCTCGCGGTCGCCAGGAACGCGATGATCGTCTCGGGGATATTCGGTAGGTACGCAGCGACGCGGTCGCCGGCGCGGACGCCCTTGGCCTTCAGATGCAGCGCAAGCGCCGCCGATTTGCGCTGCAGCTCCGGCCAGCTCGTCTCCGACAGCTTGCCGTCCTCGCCGCTCGAGATCAGGGCCGGCAGGCCGGCGGCATGCGCCGGCGCGACATGGCGAAAGACCTGACGCGCATAATTCACCGAAGCGCCGGGAAACCACACCGCGCCCGGCATCTTGCGCTCGGCCAGCACCGCCGCATGCGGCGTCGGCGAGCGCAGGTCGAAATAATCCCAGACGCTCTGCCAGAAGGCGTCGATCTCGGTCACCGACCAGCGCCGCATCGCCTCGAAATCCGCGAACTCAAGGCCGCGCGTGTCCTTCAGCCATTGGCGGTAAAGGGCCATTTGCGGGACGTAAGGTGCTGTCATGGGCGTTTCCGGAATCTCTTGTGTTGTGGCATGCGCGATCGAGGCGTGCCTTCGTGTCTTAACATAGTGATGCGAGCACGGGGAACGCGGTCGCGCAGCAAGCTGGCGTCATATTCTTACCGCCGTCGCAGCGTGCTATTCCGTAAGCGCGCGGGGCTGATTCCATGCACATCCGATAGCGAGCGGCCATGTCCGTCGGCGAACTCTTCATCCTGGGCTTCTACGGCAAGGTCATTCCGCCTTGGCTGAGGGAATTTGCCGCGCAGTTCGGGCTCGGCGGGGTGATCCTGTTCGATTACTCCTGCCAGACCCGGCAATACGACAACAACATCGCCTCTCCCGCGCAAGTGCAGTCGCTCTGCGCCGAGATTGCCGCGCTGCCGTCCCGGCCGCTGGTCTTCATCGACCAGGAGGGCGGTCTGGTGCGCCGGCTGAAGGACGGCCTCGGCTTTCAGCCGCTGCCGAGCGCGAAGGATTTCAATCGGCTCTCACATGCGGAAAAGAATGCGATCCTCGCCGCAAGCTATGGCGAGTTGCGGCGGCTCGGCATCCGCTACAATTTCGCGCCGGTCATCGACGTCGATTACAATTCCGACAATCCCAACATCGGCAGGATCAAGCGGTCCTATTCGTCCGAGATCGGCGAGGTCGCGGCCAATGCGCGTCTGGTCGATGCCGCGGCGCGGCAGGCGGGCGTGGGTCTTTGCCTGAAGCATTTTCCGGGCATCGGCGGCGCGCATGTCGATTCACATCTGGAGTTCATGGACATTTCCGATGCGCTGCGGCCGGAGCAGGAAGAGCTGTTCTACACGTTGGCCCCGGGTATCTTCGGCGATGCGGTGCTGGTCAGCCACGCCATCGTCCGCCAGTGGGACGCGCAGCATCCGATGACCCTGTCGTCGGCGGGGATCGGCCGGCTTCGCCGCCGGCTGCCCGAGACGCTGCTGATCACCGACGACATGCAGATGCAGGGGCTGCAGAAGGCGCTCGGCACCAGCGCGGCCAGCCTGCAGGCGATCGCCGCCGGCATGGATCTGGTCTGCATCGGCAACAATCTGCTCGACCAGGAGCAGGCGATGGCCGGCATCGCCGCCGCGGTCGCGGGTGCAGTGCAGGACGGATCGCTGGACGAGGCCACGCTGCGCCGATCCATTGCGCGGGTGCAAACGCGCAAGGCACTGCTCGCCTGATCGCATTGAACCAATTTTTGCGCCGGGCGACCACAAGGAGCGGAACCAAACTTCATTACCGCGATTTAACAAAGACGCTCATCGGGGCTAACAACCATGAAGATGCTCAAGCGTCTCTTCCGATTGACCTGGCTACGCCGCGCCGCACGCAACCCAGCCGATTTGCCGCCTGCCTGCATTGATTCCGACGAATTCAGCCGCCTGCTTTGCAGCGGGCGCCGCGAGGATTTGCGGACGCTGGCAAAGCGGCTGAGCCAGCGCTCGCGGGCCCACGCCTAGGCAGTGGATCAGGTCCAATGGTGAGAGTCGGCTCTGACTGAGCCAGAACCGGCAAGTCTGGAGCGCGGTCTTCGTCTAGTTCTGTCCCCAGGCGGTCAACGCCGCGGTGAAAGCGGAATCTCCCGCCGCTCCCTTTTCGACCGCGAGGATCGCGCGATGCTGATTGCCGTCGACGATCGCGATATCGAACCAAGGTCGCTCCTTCAGCGCCTGGAGGTTGCGCTGCCGGTCCGCCTGGCCATTCGATAGGCCGATCATGAACATATTATCGGTGACCCTGGCGGAAATGCCGGCGAGCGCCGTACCGCGTCCCTGCTCGGTCGTTTTCGTCAGCATCCCCACCACGTTGTTGATGCGCTGCCCGATGTATCCGGGGACCGGCACGAATGTCAGCTCAATCAGATGGCTGGCCGGAAGCGCCTTGTCCGTGTTGCGTTTGAGGATCAGCGTCATCTTGAAGCGCTTCGGGATATCGACGTCGGCGAGCACGATGGTTTCATCGGGCGCGCCATCCGATTTGATCGTATCGGTGTGCCAGACGACCGAGCCCAGAAGCTTCCGGCCATACGGATCGCTCGTGTCTTCCTCGAACAGCAGGGCCCAGGCGGCGGACGGTGCAGTGTCGTCCGCAGCAGCGGGCGCTCTGCCCGGATGGACGGCGATCGACACCAGCAAGGCAAGCGCGAAGGCCAGTCGGCTGCGCAGCCGGCGCTTGCGGGATGCGCTTGAGCTTGTCATGACAGGACTTCCGTCGCCGCGATGGTCTTCTCTACCGAAGCGTGAAAAGTCCAGCAAGTGCGCTTGACCCGATCGAACTACTGCTTCGCCCTCTCGTGATTGCCGATCCCGACGGCCTTGTAGTCGTAGGTCGGATAGAACTCGGTGCGATAGGCGCCCCAGGCGCTGTTCTCGATGACGCGATTGACCTCGCGCAATCGCGAGGCCGGCAGCCGCAGGGTCACCACCTGGCCGACCCCCATCATCACATACCAGCTCACGACCTCGACACCTTCGGGCGGAAACGCCTTGTAGAAGCCCTGCCGCTCGAGTTGCGCATTCAACTCGCTGAGCGGGCGTGACTGATCGTGCTTGAAGAAGATGGTGACCATGATCGCGTTGTCTGACGTCGGCGCTGCATTGCCGGGCGGCGTGGTTTGGGCCCGCGCGCCGCTGCCGGACAGCAGCGCTGCGGCCAGCGCCGCAATCGCCATCCAGGATCCATTCCGCCCTCGCTTCATTGTCGCGCCCTTTTGTTGTTGGTCGAGCGGCGGCGATCATCGCGGCGCATGCCGGGGCTGTAAATTGACATTCGCCTGACCCGCGGAGGCTTGGAGCATTTTCGGTTCTGATAGAATCAGAACCGAAGCTCCAGTTTGTTGTTTTGCCGCGTTTTCTTCACGCGAACCGGCGTCCACTTCGCTCGAAAACGCTCTGGCCCGATGTGATCCGTCTCATACGCGCATCGGCCGGCGTGCGGTAAGCCGATGCGATCCCGATGCCCGGAGGGCTGGTCGATGACGACCCGGCGAATGGCGTATTGGTGGTTCAGGTTCGTCCTTTCTGGACGCTTCCTGGAGAAGTTCCTTCGGCTCCGGCGCCCTTGATGTTCCAGGGGGCGGCGCGAATCCCGCCCATGGCAACCTGCCCAGCGGGCGGATGTGGGTGCGGACGCGCCCGGGAGCGCCTTGTGAAGGTAAAGCCCCACCTGTGCGATCGCGGAGAATGAAACGCCCCGGCGTCCCGTAAGAATACCGTCCTTCACCTCAAACAAGCGAGATTCGTTGCCAAATCAGCGGTAATCTGCGCCTGCTTGGCAGGTCGGGGCCCGAAGTCACAGTTGCGTCACCCGTAGTTTTACGGAGTCCCGTGTTAACGCGGCCACAAGTTCACCTTCGGTAAACCATACTTATGACGCAACATGACAACCGAGCCGAGGCGCGCCTGCCGACATGGATGGGCGGAACCGCGACGCTCGAGGCGCAGCCGCCCGAGATTCAGGGAGCCGCTGCGCCGCGAGCGCAAGCGACCGCGGACGCCGGTGCGGCGATCGTCCGGCAGTTCAACGGGCCGGTGACGGCGCTGCTGCTCTACATGAACGAGCTCAAACAGCACAGTCAGCAGTTCGCGCACGCGCCCGGCAACGGCGTCTATCTGCGGCAGGTGATCGAGAACGCGCTCGAGCAGACCGAGCGGGTGTCCGCGATGCTGAAGCAGATTTCCGATCTCTATCCGAATGCGCTTCCGGCCTCCGATCTCAGGCCACAACTCGACGACAAGCCGGCAGGCGCCCGATCACCCGATGTCATGTTTTCGCCGGAGGCAGGCCGCAAGCCGCTGACCAAGCGCGAGCGTGAGGTGCTCAGCCTGATCAGCGACGGCTATTCCAACAAGCAGGGCGCGCTACGGATGAACATCAGCCCGCGCACGTTCGAGAGCCATCGTGCCGAGGCCATGCGCAAGCTCGGTGCGCGCAACACCGCAGATCTGGTCCGCAAGGCCTTGCTGCATTCCGCATAGGGCGTTTTCAAGCGGAGCCTGCCCCGCACTTGATGCGGGTGGGTACCGGTTCGCGGTTCTCAGAAATCGTCTTCCGCGGCGAAGCACAGGCGCGGCGCGGGCCGCGCGGCGGGGACGGCTGACTTCGGCTCGTCCGGAACGATCGTGACCACCCATGCCGCCGTGGTGCCGGACCTGCTTTCGACGATCGCGCGCACACGTCCCGTCACTGTCGCGCCGGCGGACCTGACGGTGGCGGGCCGGCCGTTGAACTGGGCCATGCGGAAGCGCCGGGCTTCCTTCCGGTCGGTCGTCTCGTACGTGAACATCGGCTCCCCCGTGCGTCGATGCGACTTTGCGGATGTAGCGTTATCCGACGGTGAAAATCGTACGCCGTAGAAGTACGGCTTGTACGCCGGCGGGCGTGTTTTCGTGCGAAGCGGGTCGCGGTTTGCGTGAACAAGACGCGTCAAGACCAGCAAGCTCTAGCCGCCGGTTTGCTGGCAACTCAGCAGCCCCGCATACTGCGCCTTGACCGTGGCGTAGCACTCGCACGCGGTCCGGATCAGTCCATCCGCGTTGGTGATCTCGATGTGGCCGCGGCTGTAGTGGATGAAATTGGCCTGTTGCAGGGTATGCGCGACCAGCGACACGCTGTTGCGCCGTGCGCCGATCATCTGCGCCATCGCCTCCTGCGTCAGGGCGATCTTGTTGCTGCCCGAGAGATCGCGCGTGTGCAGCAGGCACCGCGCCAGCCGCGACTCCACGGTGTGCGCGGCATTGCAGCCGGCGGTCTGCTGGATCTGGGCATAGACGGCGAGACCGTGCCGGATCAGCATCGCTCGCAGCGTCGGACTCTGGCCGGCGGCCGCCCGCAGGGCGTCGACCTCGATCGTGGAGGCGACGCCCGGCACCAGCACCACGGCGCTGTTCAACGTGGGGGCTTCACCAAGCCCCGAGAAGGCACCGTAGATGCTGCCGCGGCCGACCATCGCGATCTGCACGCAGACGCCTCTTGCCAGCTTGACCACCAGCGAGATCACCCCCTTGTGCGGCATGTATGTCCGCTTGAGCATCTCGTCGGTCTCGATCAGGACCGAATCGGCGGCGAGGTCGATCGTCCGCAAATGGGGCCGGATCAGCTCAAAATCGCTCTCCGCGAGCGAAGACAGAAATCCGTTGGGCGATCGCGGAACCGTATCCAAAGCAACCTCCTGCCTCCCGGCAAAGTTTGTCTCTGGTCATCAGGGCTGGCGCGTGCAGCTGGGCTTTCTTGCAACTTATTCTGGCATGTCTTGGTTCCAATGGAAACATATCTTGGTTCCATTAGGAACAGCTATCGCCGCAGGGATCGCGTTTGTGTTGCCTGGCAAAATCAATTGAGCGTGCGGGCTCCCTCGATCAATCTTCCGGCCCGATCAATTGTTCGGCGTGCGCCTTGACGGTCGCATAACATTCACACGCCGCCTTCCGCAGGCCCTCGATATCGGTGATCTCGATGTGGCCGCGGCTGTAGCGCAGGATCCCGGCCTGCTGAAACCCATGCGCGACGATCGAAACCGCGTTGCGCCGCACACCGATCATCTGCGCCAGCATCTCCTGGGTCAGCGGCAAGGCCTCGCTGCCGCACAGGTCGCGCGCGCGCAGCAGCCAGCGCGACAGCCGCGCCTCCACCGGGTGCGACACGTTGCAGGCGACGGATTGCTGGGTCTGCGCCATCAGCGCCTGCTCATAAAGAGCAACCAGGGTCCGGAACTCCGCGCTGCGATTGGCGGCCTCGCGGAAATCTTCCGCGCGCACCATCGATGCCGTGCCCGGCACCACGACGATCGCGTCGGCGAGCAGCGGCCTCTCATGCAGGGCGGCAGATGCGCCGACGATGCCGTCACGACCGATGGTTGCAATCTCAACGGACTGCCCGTCGGACAGATTGACCATCATCGAGACCACGCCGCCGTGCGGGAAATAGACCCGCTGCACTGGCGCGCCGGCGTCGGCGAGCACCGTTTCCTTGGTCAGGTCGACGGCTTCCAGAAGGGGATGAAGTTGCGCGTATTCCGTGGAGGGGAGTGCTTGCAACAGGCGATTGGGCGGGCGCGATACCGCGGACATTGGAGCTCCTGCCGAGGGCGGGAGCACTATGGTCTCGCATCACCTACTCTTGGCGTGTGGAGTGCGAACATAGCTTGCCTGTCCAATAGCACAAGGGTTGTGGTGCGAACTCTATACCCTCTAGGGGGCAGACGGTCGGCAATCGCGTCGCCTTGCGCGGCGTTCGAGGCGCTTCGAATGCCGCGCACCCCGGACGAGACGGTTGCGACATTGTCTCGCATTTATTGATTTCCATTAACTCTAACGCATACCCAAGCGTGCGCCGTCACGATTGCCATTGCGGATGTCGAAGCCTGCGATCGGTAGCGCGAACATGCGGCAAGTCCCGCAAATGCGAGAGCAAATTCGCTGTGACGAGATTGATCCGGCGGCGAACACGCGCCGCTCAGACGGTCTCTGCGCCTGCGGCGGTAGAATTACCGGCAAAGCCATCCTGGGTATTTGTACGGAGCAGCGCTTTAACGAACGGGTAGCGCGGACGGACCAGTGTGGCACCGGTCGCCGTGCGAAATTTACGGCGTCGCGTCATTCGTGTTCATCCAGAAGGGTACCAGTATGTCCGGCATCGTCCTTTCGTCATCGGTCCGTCAGAACCTGCTTTCGCTGCAGTCGACGGCCGACCTGCTCGCCACCACGCAGAACCGCTTGTCCACCGGCAAGAAGGTCAACACCGCTCTCGACAATCCGACCAACTTCTTCACGGCGCAGTCGCTCGACAACCGCGCCAGCGACATCAACAATCTGTTGGACGGAATCGGCAACGGCGTGCAGGTGCTGCAGGCCGCCAACACCGGCATCACCTCGCTGCAGAAGCTCGTCGACAGCGCCAAGTCGGTCGCCAACCAGGCCCTGCAGGCCGCGGTCGGCTTTTCCCAGAAGTCGCAGGTGACGACTGCCGTGGTCACCGGCGCCACCACCGACGATATCCGTGGCACCGCCACCTACAGCAATGCCATCCTCGCTGGCACGGCCGTCAACAACAATCTCACGACGCCCGCGGCAATCACCACCGCAACCAAGCTCGTCACTGCGACCAACTCGGATACCCTGGCGGCGACTCCGACCGGTACGATCAGCGTCAACGGCAAGTCGATCACGTTCTCGACTTCGCAGACCACTTCGACGACCGATTCGTCCGGCAACGTCACCCTCGGCACGGGCGCTGGCAGCAACCTGACCGTCGGCGACCTGCTCACGGCGATCGACGGCATCACCGGCACGACCACCGCTTCCACCATTACGGCCGGTGCGCTCCAGATCAGCACGGGCGTCAACCAGGACCTCAATATCTCCGGCTCGGGCCTCGCCGCATTCGGTCTTACGGCCACGACCAAGGCACGCACCGTGGCAACGCCTTCGCCGCTAGATGGCTTGACGCTGACGATCGGCGCGACCGGCAACGGCAAGGCCACCAACATTACGTTCGGTAGCGGCGCGGGCCAGGTGAAGTCCCTCAACGACCTGAACAACGCGCTGTCCGCGAACAACCTGCAGGCGTCGCTCAGCGCCGGCGGAGCGCTCACCATCAGCACCACCAACGATGCTGCGTCTTCGACCATCGGCACGATCGGTGGCACGGCAGCTGCTTCCGGCAAGCTGTTCAACGGCCTCGCGGGGAGCGCCCCGGTGCAGGATCCGAATGGGTTGTCGAACCGCGCCAACCTGGTCAACCAGTACAACAACATCCTGGACCAGATTACCACGACCGCCCAGGACGCCTCGTATAACGGCATCAACCTGCTCAATGGCGATCAGCTCAAGCTGACCTTCAACGAGACGGGCTCCTCGACGCTGAAGATCCAGGGCGTTACCTTCGATGCCTCCGGCCTCAACCTCACCAAGCTGACCGCCGGCACGGACTTCATCGACAACGCTTCGGCCAACGCCACGCTGAAGACGCTCAACAGCGCGAGCGGCCTGCTGCGCACCCAGGCTTCGACCCTCGGTTCGAACCTGTCGATCGTGCAGATCCGCCAGGACTTCTCGAAGAACCTGATCAACGTGCTGCAGACCGGCTCGTCCAACCTGACGCTGGCCGACACCAACGAGGAAGCGGCCAACAGCCAGGCGCTGTCGACCCGCCAGTCGATCGCGGTGTCCGCGCTGGCTCTGGCCAACCAGTCGCAGCAGAGCGTTCTGCAGCTGCTCCGCTAAGCGTAGCCGCGACAGACAACGACTATCGGGGCGGCGGAGGAAACTCCGCCGCCTTTGCTTTTGGGTTCGCTTAACCATGCCGCCGGTTTCAACCCGTGCTCAACCCCCGTTCAACCCTTGGGCGACCGTGGCCTGATGCACGCGGATGTCATGGCCGCCAACGTTTCACTGGATTTGACGGTCCCTCGATCTCATTTCGTTCAAATTGCGACGACAGGTGGAACGGGCTCTTTCCCGTCCGGGTGGTAAGGGCCTGTTGCTGTGAAACTCGCCGCGATGTGACGCGTCGTGCTTGAAGGGCTTCATCGTCCGTATTTGCACGGACGGCAAAATTAACGTCGCCGTGAAGCCGGCCAAGTTATCGATGCGAGGCGAGCGTTCCGTAGCACCTTGAGGGGACCTATCCATGGACGATCTGTTGCGCGAGTTCCTGACGGAGAGCAGCGAGAGCCTGGACACGGTCGACAACCAGCTGGTGCAGTTCGAGCAGGATCCGAACAACGCGAAGATCCTGGACAACATTTTCCGCCTTGTGCACACCATCAA
>DASVOL010000695.1:0-4720 GCA_036383375.1 Bradyrhizobium sp.
AATCAGGCGCCTTGCTGGCGGGCGCGGGAGGCGTGTGACTGCAAGGCCCGGATGCGCTCGGCGAGCGTGCCGCCGCCCTCCGGCATCCCGCTGCCCGGCGGGACGCCATTTGCGGCACCGTTGGCGGGCTTGGCGGCCGCCTTGGCCGGCACGGTCGGCTCCGCCGCCAGCATCGCCTCGATCGCCGAATTGGGGCCCTCGAGCTGGATCGCGAGCTTGGCGACCTCCGCGGCGATGTCGTTGATGCGCTCGCGCAGCAGCGCGTTCTCCATCCGCTCGGTCGCCCAGGAGCTCTCGGCCTGCTGCTGGATCGCGTTGATGTCGCGCTGCAGCTTGCCGCGATCGTCGCGGGCGATGCGCAGCTGCTCCTCGACCGCCGCCTTCTCCTGGCGCAGCTTCTCGAGCACGGACGATTTGCCGCCGCTCGTCGCAGCGATCTCCTCGCGCAGCTCGTGCACGGTCCGCTCGGCGGCTGCATTGGCCTGCTTGAGCTGGCCGTTCTCGAATTCGCGCTCGGCAAGCAGCTTGCCTTGGGTCGCAAGCCGGGTCTCGAGGTCGGTGACGCGGTTACCGAGCATCTCGGCTTCCTTGACCTGAACGATCAGCTGGCGATCGAGATCGGTGACGCGCTGGCTCAGATTCTCGACCCGGCCGCGCGCGTCGGTGAGCTCGCGCGTTGCGGTCTCCGACTGGCTGCGCTCCTGAGCGAGGCGGGCTTCGGTCGCCGCGAACTCCCTGGCGGCATCGCCGACCCGGTTCTTCAACTCCTCGACCTGGGTCCGCACCGCGACCAGTTCGACCTGGCGGCTGTCCGCCGTCATCGAGCGATCGCTGAGCTCGGCGTTGATCTTGCCGAGTTCGCCCTGCTTGTCGGTCAGCGCCTGCTCGGCGGTGCGCAACAGCTCGGTCTTGGCGGAAAATTCTTCCTCGGTGGCGCGAAGCTGCTCCTTCATCGCCTTCTCGCGCGCCTCCAGCGCGAAGATCGCGGCGTTCTTTTCGCCGAGCTCGATCTTCATGCGGTTGATCGCATCGGTCTTTTTGCCGAGCTCGGCGAGCTGGCTCGTGGTCTTGCTCTTGAGCTGGTCGACGCTCATCTCGAGCCGGCGGGCCGACATCGCGAACTCGGCGCGGAGCTGGTCCTTGTCGGCCTGGATCTCGGCCATCGACAGCGGGGTGGCCGCCTCCATGCGGCGTGTGGTCAGCCGCACCGCCCGGTTATGCACCAGCGGAACGATCATCAGGCCACACAGCATCGAGATCAGGAAACCGATCGCCGCGTACATGATCGGCTCGATCATGAAGGGTCACTCCAAAGAAAGCAGGAATTCGTTAATCACAATGCCACGACGGGCCGGCCAAAGGCCAGCCCGTTCGCCGCGTTAACCTGAATCGCTAACCGTGCCGGAGCGCCCGGCACAATCACCCGATCGGCGCAGCGACCTAGAACGGGTTCCAGGTCGCGCGCGGGGTGAATTTGAGATAGCCGACGCTGGCGCCGAGCCGCAAGCCGATGCCCGAGCGAATCGGGACCAGCACGATGTTGTTGGCGGTCAGCGCCGTCATGCCGAAGCCGCCGACGATATAGGCCGAACCGTCGATGCCGACGAAGCGCTGATAGATCGCCTGCGTCGAGGGCAGGTTGTAGACCAGCGTCATGGTGCGGGCGCCGTCGCCGCCCCAGTCGAAGCCGACCGAAGGTCCCTGCCAATAGACCCGGAGGTCGCCGGCGTTCTTGGTGTAGAGCGTGCCTTCGCCATAGCGCAGCCCGGCCACGAAAGCACCGGAGCCTTCCTCGCCGAGCACATAGCCGTTGGGCAGGCCCCATTGGCTGACCGCGCGCTCGATCACCGAGGCGAGCCCGCGCGAGACATTGCCGAAGAACTTGTGTCCGGCACCGACCAGCTCGTCGGGCCCGTAAGTATACGGTGTCGGCTCACGCTGCGGCGGTGGATATTGCGGTGGTGGGGGCTGCTGCGCGGACGCCCCTGCGCTCCAGCACATCAGCGCGGCAAACGCGACCGCGGCAAGGCGTGATGCGAAAGTCATAAAGAACCCCTGCTATCGAAATCCGGGCGTTGCCCTTTAACCTGATGCCAACAGGCACGGCTCTAGGTTGCGCCCAGTGTCCCCTCGACTCGGATGTTATCGGTATCAACTATGACGGCACAACGGCAGGAAAGATATGGATCGTGCCGGGGCATGGCCTTTTTCGGCCTGTTGGCGGGCATTTTGACGGCCATCGGGCCCTCTTTGCCTGTTCGGGCCACGACGACCGAGCGCGTGGTGACGAACCGCTACTCGGGCCTTGCGATCGAGGGATTCGATCCCGTCGCCTATTTCACCGATGCCGCCGCCACCCAGGGGCGGCCGGAATACGAGGCTGCCGACAGCGGCGCGGTCTGGCGTTTTCGCAACGAGGGCAACCGCGCCTCGTTCGTGGCGCATCCCGAAATCTATGGTCCGCAGTTCGGCGGCTATGATCCGACCGACCTGGTGCGGGGCGTGACCTGCGCCGGCAATCCGCGATTCTGGGCCGTGGTCGGCAACAGGCTCTATCTGTTCAATCGGGAACACAGCCGCGACGCCTTCGCCGCCGATCCCGCGCGCTTCCTGAAGGAAGCCGCGGCGCGCTGGCCGGAACTGGAAGAAAGTCTCGCGCAGTAATCACAATGCTGCGGACGGGTCGCCCCACGCGATGAATTCCGGCACCAGAAAGTCCTCGCGGCCTAATCCAAAATGCAATGGGCGCCCGTTCGAATCGGTCACCTTGCCGCCAGCGGCAACGACGACGGCGTGACCGGCCGCCACATCCCATTCTGATGTCGGCGACAGGCGGGGATAGATGTCGACCTCGCCCTCGGCGACACGGCCGAACTTGACGGCCGAGCCCAGCACGGCGCGGACCGCGCCGCCGCGTTCGTCGATGAAGGCTTCGGTGCGCGCATCGCCGTGTGAGCGGCTGACCGCAACGGTCCAGGGCGCGCCGCGTGGCGGGCAGGGACGGCTCTTGATCGGCACCGCCTGCGAAACCGCGCCATTCTGCAGCGTCAACCGCTCCGCGCCCTTGCCGACGATGCCGCGCCAGATCAAGCCGAGTGCGGGCGCACCGACGATGCCGAGCAGCGGCACGCCCTGCGTGACCAGCGCCACATTGACGGTGAACTCGTTGCGGCCGGCGACGAACTCCTTGGTGCCGTCGAGCGGGTCGATCAGGAAGAAACTGTCCTTGTAGGGCGGCGTCGCCAGATGGACGCGCTCCTCCGACAGCAGCGACACATGCGGCGTCAGCCGCGTCAGCCCTTCGACGATGATGTGGTCGGCGGCGAGATCGGCCTCGGTGACCGGCGATCCGTCACTCTTGCCGGTGATGTTCATGCCGGATCGGTTGACCGCAAGGATAGCCTCGCCGGCCTGGATCACCAGTTCGGTCAGCGATTCGAGCAGCGTGGCAGCGGCTTCGCAGCCGATCAGGGACGGCTGTGCCTTATTCATGGGCGGGTCTCATATCCTGCTTGTGTTCCCTGAGATCGCGATGCGATGACAATCGCATCATGATCTCATCTCCTTGTTTGAGCATGATCTTTTCGGAAAACCGGTTTCCGCTGTTCCGGATCATGCTTTATCAGTCCCGCCGTAAGCTGGCAGCATCCGTCTGCGCGGTGTATCAAGCCCACAGGCATGCGTGATTCGCACTCCTTCCCGCGGCGTGCGGCTTTCCAGGAAACAATTGATGTCTGGCACTTCGTCTCCCGGTCCCGCTCCCGATGCACTAGAACTCGCGGCGCTGCTGTGTTCGCGGGTCTGTCACGATCTCATCAGTCCGGTCGGTGCGATCGTCAATGGGCTTGAGGTCCTTGACGACAATCCCAAGCCCGAAGACCGCGACTTCGCGCTCGATCTGATCCGCAAGAGCGCCAAGACCGCTTCGGCGCGGCTGCAGTTCTGTCGGCTGGCGTTCGGTGCGGCGGGTTCCTCCGGCGCGCAGATCGACCTCGGCGATGCCCAGAACATGGCGAAGGGGCATATCGAGGACGGCAAGGTGACGCTGACCTGGAATTTGCCGCGGCTGCTGCTGCCCAAGAACCGGGTCAAGCTGCTGCTCAACATGCTGGTCGTCGCGCAGCAGACCATCCCGCGCGGCGGCACGCTCACCATCGATCCGGTCGGCGAGGGTGAGACGATGAGCTTCCGCATCCTGGCCGCGGGCCTCAATGCGCGGGTGCCGCAGAACATCGTCGACCTGCTCAATGCGAGCTCGTCGAACACCGTCGATGCGCATGCCGTGCAGCCGCATTACACGCGGCTGTTGGCCGATGCTTGCGGGTTGAAAGTGACGCTCACGCTCGACGGCGACAAGGTCATTATCCTGGCGTCCTGAACGCGGCCGCGGGAACATCATTAAGCAAAGGTTACGACGGGCCGCGCGATTCGATCGTGCGGCCTTATCTCTTTGTTGATCCCGTTCTTTTCCAATTACTCAACCAAACTTAAACGCTTTGCGGAGAAGCTGACCCAAGTTCCGGCCGGCGCGTCGATGTCGCGCGCCGCAGCGTTTTCGGCGTTTTTCGAAGGTTGGTTTCATGGACGATCTGTTGCGCGAGTTCCTGACGGAGAGCAGCGAGAGCCTGGACACGGTCGACAACCAGCTGGTGCAGTTCGAGCAGGATCCGAACAACGCGAAGATCCTGGACAACATTTTCCGCCTTGTGCACACCATCAA
>DASVOL010000696.1:0-5927 GCA_036383375.1 Bradyrhizobium sp.
GGCGGGTGCCGGCGCGGGAGAAGCGGCAGCGGCCGGCTCGGGCGCAGGGGAAGCGGCCGGAGCCGCGGGCGTGACCTGAGGAACCGGGTCCGATCGCACGGCAGCCGGCTCGCTGCCGGCATTGCTCTTCGGCGCATCGACCTTGGCCGTGTCAGGCTGGCCCGCAGGCTTCACCGGCTTCTCGGCCTCACCCTTGTCTTCGCGTTTGACGGCGGTCTGGGATTTCGGCTGGTCGCCCGCCGCCTCGCCCTTGGGCGCCTCGTCCGACTTCGGCTCCTCGACCGGCTTGCCGCGACGGCCGTGCTTCTGGCGCGACGGCTTGCCTTCGCTGGCGGCCTGCGGGGTCTGGCCATCGTCCGGCCTGGCACCATCAGGCGCATCGCTCGGGCGCGCCATGCGCCGGCCGTGGTGGGCGGGGCGCCCTTCTGGATTCAGACCGTCGGCATCAGGCTTCGCACCTTCCTGTGGCGCCGCACCCTGACGCTGCCGGCGCGACGGGCGCTCGGCCGGCTGCTCCGGAGACTGGTTCGCCTCCTGCCTCGCATCCCTGCCCTTGGCCCCCCGGGGATTATCCTTGGCCTGGTAGCGCGGGTCGTTGGCGCCGTTCGAGATCAGATAGGACGCCAGCACGCCGGCCATGTCGCTCGACGTCGTGTAGTGCTGGCGCAGGAAGCCCGGCAGCGAGCCGGCCGGCACGGTCTTCAAGAGACCGCGCGGGCTCTTGTGGCAGGCCGTGCAGGTATTGGCGAAAATCTGGGAGGGGCTTTTGCCGGCCTCGAGGTTTTGCGCCTGCGCTGATACGGCCGACAGGCCAATCAGAAGCGTCACCGTCGCCAGACTGAGGGCTCGGCTCAACATTCCTTAAGTCTCCAGATTCCGGAAAAATCGCCGCCTGCGCCTCATGGATCGGCCGCGGCGGTCACCTTTTATCCGATTATCGCGCGAATGGAAGCGCGCGCGTGACGCATCCACGCAATTGTCACATTTTGGAATATCGGCTTTGAGCACAACGCAATAGCGCGATCCAATTCCCTGCCTATCTTTAGTTCGGGGACACATTGGAGTGATCAGCTCCGGTGGTGTCAGTGTGCAGCTTGCCGTTCCGTTGGTGCTTCGATGGACCGATTGTTGCGATTTTGCTTGGGGCGCTTCATCCGCCGCGGTTCGATCACGTTCACGACCGCGAGCGGCGCTCAATTCACCTGCGGTGACGGCACCGGCATTCCGGTCGCCGCACGGTTCATGACCAGGGCCGCAGAACTGCGGGTTCTGGTCGATCCCGAGCTGTACCTCGGCGAAGCCTTCATGGACGGCACGTTCGTGGTGGAGCAAGGCACCATCGCCGACGTGCTGGCCGTCCTGATGGGCCAGGCGGCGATGTTGCCGAACTTTGCCAGGCTGCAGGCCTGGCTGCGCTTCCTCGGACGGCGCGCCCAGCAGCTCAATGTGCGCGGCCGCTCCAGGAGCAATGTCGCCCGCCATTACGACCTCGACGGCCGGCTTTATTCCCTCTTCCTCGACGCGGACAAGCAATACAGCTGCGCCTATTTCGAGACGCCGGACGCGACGCTGGACGACGCCCAGCTCGCCAAGAAGCGCCACCTCGCCGCAAAACTCCTGATCAAGCCTGGCCACCGCGTCCTCGACATCGGTTCCGGCTGGGGCGGGCTCGGGCTTTATCTCGCAGAGATGAGCGGCGCCGACGTCACCGGCGTCACACTGTCGACCGAGCAGCTGCAGATATCCAACGCGCGGGCGGCGGAGAAGAACCTGGCGCATTCGGCGCGCTTCCTGCTGCAGGATTACCGCGACATCCCCGGCCCGTTCGACCGCATCGTCTCGGTCGGCATGTTCGAGCATGTCGGGGTCGCCTTCTACGAAACCTTCTTCAAGCGCTGCGCCGAGCTCCTGAGCGATGACGGCGTCATGATGCTGCACTCGATCGGCCGCTCGACCGGTCCCGACGTCACCAGCCCCTGGATCCGGAAGTACATCTTCCCCGGCGGCTACATTCCGGCGCTCTCCGAGGTCATGCCGGCGATCGAGAAGGCCGGATTGCTGATCTGCGACATGGAGATCCTGCGCCTGCACTATGCGGAGACCCTGAAAGCCTGGCGCGACCGCTTCATGGCGCGGCGCGAGGAGGCCGTGCGGCTCTACGACGAGACCTTTGCCCGGATGTGGGAGTTCTATCTGGCGGCCTCGGAGATGTCGTTCCGGGTCCAGAACATAATGAACTTCCAGCTGCAGCTGACCAAGCGCCAGGGCATCGTGCCGATGACCCGCGACTACATCGGGCGCGAGGAAGGCCGCCTCCGGCTCAAGGAAGCCGGCGCCGCAAAACCCCGGCTGCAACTCGCCGGCGAATAGGCCTGAAAGCGCGGATACCGCTAGTTGCGCAGGCTGTAGGCCGAGCCGCAATGGGCGAAGGTCGGCGTCGGGCGCGCCAAATGAGCCGCGACAGCCGAAATCAGGCTGATGTCGCAGGGCACGTTCCGGACCTCCGGACGCGCCGCCTGCTCCATGGCATCGACAAGCGACGCTAGCCAGCGGCGGTCCATGCCGCCTGCCCGGGCAAGGCCAAGTCCAAGTCGCGCTGTCTGAAACTCTCGAGCCATCGACCCCGTATCTCTCCTGAGCGGAGACAACCCGGAATCCGCCGGGTCGTTCCCGCGAACCTGCCGCAAAGAAAATGCGACAGGTGTGATCTGCTTCACAGAGGTCTGTTCCGGGCTGTCGTAGTGGTCCGGAATGACCCGAGAACCGCACCAGACGATGTTGGACCCGCAACGCGACCTCGTGACCGACTACGCCCTGATCGCTACCGGTGTGGCGGCCGCCTTGATCGCGCTGGCTTTCCTCATCCTGGTCTGAGGAACCGAGGCCAGCACGACCTCACTGCCGGTTTGTGCGCGGCCGACGGAAAAAGGTTCAGCCTCCTCCCAATTTGCCAACGACATCGCTGACCGGCCGGACGACGCCGGTTTTCGACCGAATCCCCGTCAAGCGGAATGCATCCGGCCGCAGCGGATTCACACATCGCGTTGTGTGAATCGTGCATAAGAAACATCCGTCCTTTCGCTTCGTGCCGGGCTGGCGCTTGATCGCGGCCCCACAGCCGAAAATCTCAGTAACGACGAAATCAGAAGAATAAGCTCGTCCATGGCCTTGATTGATTCGAACGTCCACAAGCTCGCGCCCGACGCCGCGTCTCCGACCTATCGGAGCGCGCCGCACAACATCGAAGCGGAACAGGGACTGCTGGGCGCGATCCTAGTCAACAACGACGCCTTCTACCGGGTCTCCGATTTCCTGGAGTCGAAGCACTTCTTCGAAGCCATCCACCAGCAGATCTATGAGACGGCCGGCAGCCTGATCCGGATGGGCAAAGTCGCCAATCCCGTGACCTTGAAGACGTTCCTGCCTGCCGAGCTCGACCTCGGCGGCATGACGGTCAGCCAATACCTCGCCCGCCTCGCCGCCGAAGCGACCACCATCATCAACGCGCAGGACTACGGGCGTACCGTCTATGACCTCAGCCTGCGCCGCAACCTGATCCAGATCGGCGAGGAGATCGTCAACGTCGCCTACGACGCACCGGTCGATTTTGCCCCGCGTGCGCAAATCGAGGACGCCGAACGGCAGCTCTACAGCCTCGCCGAGACCGGCCGCTACGACGGCGGCTTCCAGCGCTTTGCCGACGCACTCACGGTCGCCGTCGACATGGCGGCCAAGGCATTCCAGCGCGACGGCAAGCTGTCCGGCATTTCGACGGGGCTGCGCGACCTCGACACCAAGATGGGTGGCTTGCAGCCGAGCGACCTGATCGTGCTCGCCGGCCGTCCCGGCATGGGCAAGACCTCGCTCGCCACCAACATCGCCTACAACATTGCCAGGGCCTATGTTCCCGAGGTGCAGGCCGACGGCACCACCAAGGCGGTGAACGGCGGCGCGGTCGGCTTCTTCTCCTGCGAAATGAGCGGCGAACAGCTCGCCACCCGTATTCTGGCCGAACGCACCGGCATTCCCTCCAGCCATATCCGGCGCGGCGGTATCTCCGAACTCGATTTCGAGAAGATCCGCGACTGCTCGATCGAGCTGCAGTCGCTGCCGTTCTACGTCGACGAGACCGGTGGTCTCTCGATCTCGCAGCTCACTGCGCGCGCCCGTCGCCTCAAGCGGCAAAAGGGCCTCGACCTGATCGTCATCGACTACATCCAGCTGCTGCAGGGCTCGGGCAAGAAGGGCAACGACAACCGCGTGCAGGAAATCACCGAGATCACCACCAATCTGAAAGCGCTGGCGAAGGAGCTCAACGTCCCCGTGATCGCGCTGTCGCAGCTCTCGCGCCAGGTCGAAAACCGCGACGACAAGCGGCCGCAGCTTTCGGACCTGCGTGAATCCGGTTCGATCGAGCAGGACGCCGACGTCGTGATGTTCGTGTACCGCGAGGAATACTATCTCGCGAACAAGGAACCGCGGCCCGGCACCCCGGAGCACGCGACCTGGCAAGCCGAAATGGAGCGCGCGCTCGGCAAGGCCGAAGTCATCATCGGCAAGCAGCGCCACGGTCCGACCGGCACCGTCGAACTGCACTTCGAAGCCAGCGTCACCCGGTTCGGCGATCTCGCAACGGACGGACAGGTCCCGGATCGCCCCCCCGCCTACTAATGGCGGGGCACGGTTGAAGGCCGCTGGTCCCGCTTGTACAACTGAGCCATGAACATCGTGACCGACGCGAAATCGCAGCTGACGCCCGAAGCCAGTCTGCTGGCGGCCCATCCGGCCGCCACCGGCATCCTCACCGTCGACCTCGACGCCATTATCGCCAACTGGCGCAAGCTCGAAAAGACCGCGGTCCCGGCGGAATGCGCCGCCGTGGTCAAGGCCAACGCCTATGGCTGCGGCGCCGAGCAGGTGTCGCGGGCGCTGGCCAAGGCCGGCTGCAAGACCTTCTTCGTCGCCACCGTCGAGGAGGCCGCCGTGGTGCGCGCGGCCGTTCCGCAGGCGACCGTCTATGCGCTCGGCGGCTTCTTCCAGCAGACCGGCGACGCCTACGCCAAAATCGACTGCAAGCCCGTGATCGGCGATCTCAACGAACTCGCCGAATGGGACGTGTTCTGCCGTCGCTCCGGCTGGTCCGGCGGCGCCGCCATCCATATCGACACCGGCATGAACCGGCTCGGCCTGACCGTCAGCGAAGCGCAAGGCATCATCCCGCGGATCAATGCCGGCGACCACGGCATCACGCTGGTGATGAGCCACCTCGTCTCCGCCGAACTGCTCAACAATCCCGCCAACGCCAGGCAGCTGGCGAGCTTCCGCGAGATCGCGAGCCTGTTCACTGGCGTGCCGGCCTCGCTCGCGAACTCCTCCGGCGTGTTCCTCGGCGCGCAATTCCAGTTCGAGATGGTGCGGCCGGGCTGCGCGCTCTATGGCGTCAACCCGACGCCGGAGGCCGACAACCCGATGCAGCAGGTGGTCGACCTCAAGGCGCGCATCGTGCAGATCCGCAACATCGATCGCGGCGAGACCGTCGGCTATGGCGGCACCTGGACCGCGCGCCGGCCGACCCGGCTTGCGATCGTCGCCGCGGGCTATGCCGACGGCTATTTCCGCGCCGCCAGCGCCAATGACGGCACGCGCGGCGCCGAGGTGGTGGTCGCCGGCAAGCGCTGCCCGATCGCCGGCCGCGTCTCGATGGATCTGATCGCGGTCGACGTCACCGATCTCGACAAGAATGCTGTGCGGCGCGGTCACATGGTGACGCTGATCGGCGAAGGCATCACGGTCGACGAGGTCGCGCATCATTTCGGCACCATCGGCTATGAGGTGCTGACCAGCCTCGGCCGCCGCTTCGTGCGCATCTACAAGGGCGGCGATGCCGTCGCCGCGAGCAGCGACACTGTCGTCGAGAAGAGCGAACC
>DASVOL010000697.1:0-3727 GCA_036383375.1 Bradyrhizobium sp.
GGAGGAAAGCACCATGAAACTGACCCAAGAGCAGGTCGAATTCTTTCATCGCGAAGGCTGGCTGTTCCTGCCCGAACTGTTCAGCCAGGAAGAGGTCGATTTCCTCGCCCGCGAGGCGGTCGCGATCTATGACGCCAACCGCCCCGAGGTGTGGCGCGAGAAGAGCGGCGCGCCGCGCACGGCCTTCGCCGCGCATCTCTACAACGAGGCGTTCGGCCTCCTCGGCGCGCATCCGCGCATGATCGACCCTATCGAGCAGCTGTTCGGTGAGAAGGTCTACATGCATCAGTTCAAGATCAACGCGAAGGCGGCCTTCACCGGTGACGTCTGGCAGTGGCATCAGGACTACGGCACCTGGAAGCGCGACGACGGCATGCCGGAGCCGCGCGCGATGAACATCGCGATCTTCCTCGACGAGGTGATGCCGATCAACGGCCCGCTGATGCTGGTGCCGCAGAGCCAGACCGCAGGAGACCTGAAGGCGTCGCACGATCTCGAAACCACATCCTACCCGCTGTGGACGCTGGACGAAGAGACGGTGACCCGGCTCGTCAAGCAGGGCGGCATCGTCGCGCCGACCGGCAAGCCCGGCGGCATGCTGATGTTCCACGGCAATCTGGTGCACGGATCGAGCGGCAACATCACGCCCTACCCGCGCAAGATCGTCTATCTGACGCTGAACGCGGTCTCGAATTACATCCGCACCCCGACGCGGCCAGACTACATCGCGCACCGCGACTTCACACCGATCCAGACGGTTGCCGACGACGCGCTGCTGCGACTTGCGCGTGCACCGCGGCAGGCGGCGGAGTAGACTGACGCCTACCCCCAACGTCGTCATGCCCGGGCTTGTCCCGGGCATCCACGTCTTAACACGCTCGCTGCACCGAAGACGTGGATGGCCGGGACAAGCCCGGCCATGACGGAATCAAAGCTGCAACGCTACACCTCGGACACCCAACACATGAACCTGCATCACCTCCTCAAAACCCGCGCCGCTGCCGGCAAGCCGGTTCGCGTCGTCCTGATCGGCGCCGGAAAATTCGGCTCGATGTTCCTGTCGCAGGTGCCGCACACGCCGGGGCTCGAGGTACCCGTGATCGTCGATCTCGACCGCGACCGTGCCCGCGAGGCGTGCCGCACCGTCGGCTGGGACGATGCGCGGATCGCCGCCACGACCTTCACCGACGACGGCGCCCGCGCGATCGCCGGCGGCGCATTCGATGTCGTGGTCGAGGCGACCGGCAATCCCGCGGTCGGCATCCGCCATGCCCGCGCGGCAATCGCCGCCGGCAAACATGTCGTGATGGTCAATGTCGAGGCCGATGTGCTGGCGGGGCCGCTGCTTGCCGAAGAGGCGCGCAAGGCCGGCGTGGTCTATTCACTCGCTTATGGCGACCAGCCGGCGCTGACCGCGGAGATGGTCGATTGGGCGCGCGCGACGGGATTCCGCGTCGCCGCCGCCGGCAAGGGCACGAAATATTTGCCGGCCTATCACGACGTGACGCCGGAAGGCGTGTGGCAGCATTACGGGCTCACCGCGGGCGAGGCGCAATCCGCCGGCATGAACCCGCAGATGTTCAACTCCTTCCTCGACGGCACCAAATCCGCGATCGAGATGGCGGCGATCGCCAATGCCTGCACGCTCGACGTGCCGTCGGAGGGCCTGCTGTTTCCGCCCTGCGGCGTCGACGACCTGCCGCACGTGATGCGGCCGCGCGAGAAGGGCGGCGTGCTGGAGAAGTCCGGCATCGTCGAGGTGGTGTCGTCGCTGGAGCGCGACGGGCGTCCGGTGTTTCGTGACTTGCGCTGGGGCGTCTATGTGGTGCTGGAGGCGCCGAACGATTATGCTGCCGATTGCTTCAAGCAGTACGGCCTCAAGACCGACGCGTCCGGCCGCTATGCGGCGATGTACAAGCCGTATCATCTGATCGGGCTCGAGCTGAATATCTCCGTCCTCTCCGCCGCGCTGCGCAACGAGCCGACCGGACAGCCGCGCGGCTTCCGCGGCGACGTCGCGGCGGTGGCGAAGCGCAATCTGCGCGCCGGCGAGATGCTCGACGGCGAAGGTGGCTACACGGTATGGGGCAAATTGATGGCCGCCTCAGCCAGCCTCGCCGCCGGCGCACTACCGATCGGGCTCGCGCATCGGGTCAAGCTGAAGAACGACGTCGCCCATGGCGCTGTCGTTCGCTGGAGCGACGTCGAGGTCGACGAGCGCAACGACACCATCAAGACGCGCAAGACGATGGAGCAGGCGTTTTCGCGCTGACTCGCTTTTGCTAGTCAACTCCAACAGAGCGACGTCCTCACCTCTCCCCGCCCTTTTGCGGGGCCAGGGAGACGAGAGAGAGCGGGCTGAGCTCACGGCAACAGCCGCCTCGCCTTCGCCAGCTTGAACCACTTCCGGAACATCACTTCCGTATCCATCATCTCGGTGAAGCCGGCCTGGTTGATCTTCACCGTCGACACGATCGAGGGCGGACCGGATTCGGTCTGTCCGTAGCGCATGCTGTAATCGGCATATTGAAACGACAGGCCGACGAACTCTTCCAAGCCGGGCGCGATCAGATCGTGCTTGCTGCGCAGCTCGTCCCACAGCGGGATCCATTTCGGATACTCCTGCGCCAGCGACAGCTGCACAGGCCGGCCCGGCGCCATCTCGAGTGCATCCGACACCGCGGGCCAAATATTTTCCCAGGTGAAGACATCGCCATTGGTGACGTTGAAGGCTTCATTGCGTGCGCTTTCCGCATCGCCCGACCAGGCGATCGCGCGCGCCAGGAGATCGACGTCGACAGCCTGCGCGACACGCGGCGCGCCGCCGGGATAATCCAGCGGCCTGCCCTGCGCGCGCAGCACCGCCGCATAGACGCCGAGTGGCGGGATCAAATCCATCGCACCGCCCATGGCTTCGCCGATGATCAGCACCGGGCGCAGGATGCTCCAGTGCCAGCTCTTGCCGCGTTGCAGCTCGCGCAGGAAATTCTCTTGCGCCCAATAGAAATTCGGCTGCTCGTACATTTCCGAGCGGCCCTCGCGCGCCGGCACCGTGAGCGGCCGGACATGCACGCCATAGGCCTTGGTGCCCTGCAACAGCGCGACGTGCTTGAGATCAGGCGCGACGGGCTCGAGCACGCCCATCAGGTTGCGCAGCATGCGGTCGTTGGTTGCGATCTGCCCGGCATCGCGCCAGCCGTCGACCAGGCTCGGTGCCTCGTAGAGCGCGGCGTAGATCAAGTGCGTGGTGCCGCCAAGTTCGGCCGCGGCGCGGCGGCAATCCTCGGCGCTGGTGAGATCGATCCGTACATGCTGCGCACCGTAGAGCTCGCGCGGCTTGCGGCGCGACAGCGCGATGCGCTCGCACTCGCCGGATGCGCCGAAGTGTCGCAAGGCGGCGTTGCCCACGAGGCCGGTCGCGCCGGCGACCACGACTTTCTTGTTGGCCATGTCCTTGAACTCCCATCAACTCACCTGCCGTCGTAGCAGATCGCAGCACGGTGGACAGGTATCGGATGAGACCAGCAGCGCGGATTTCCCTTCGCAACTGCAACCAAGCCGGGCGCTTGCTTTCCTGCGGCAAACGATCATCCTGACCTGCGGAACCGAAGGCTCGGATTTCCACACAAGAGCCCGTCGAGGGCCACCGGACACATCACCACAGCAACGTCGATCGATCGGCGAAGAAAGACGGCATCAAGATCGTTCCCCTTGTCGAGGCATCGGC
>DASVOL010000698.1:0-3442 GCA_036383375.1 Bradyrhizobium sp.
TCCAGCTCGCGCGCTATGCGGCGGCCGGCATGCCGCATGTCCGCACCAACGCGGAGGCGCCGAGCGCGCTGCTCGAGACCATCGCGCAGCCCGACGCGCATGGCCAGAAGCTGCTCCGCGAGGCGGCCGAGACCATGCACCTCACCGCGCGCGGCTATCACCGCGTGCTGCGGGTGGCCCGCACGCTCGCCGATCTCGACGGCGCTGAGACGATCGGCCGGCTGCATCTCGCCGAAGCGCTGTCCTATCGTGCATTGGCCGACGATCTCAGGCGCGCGGCGTGACTCGAACCGCAGCACTGTCCTGATTCATGCCGGAACCATCCGCGTCAACGCGACGGTAACCACTCTCATTTACGCTCCGCAAACCATAAGCACCGCGATCCGCGGCAGGCTTGGGTCGAGCGAGTTGTGTCATGTTGCGTATGAAGGTTTTGGCCTCGGTGGTCCCCCTTGCCGTGGCCGCGGTATTCGCCCGCGCTGAAATCCTGCCGGGCCCCCGGCCCTGCATCGAGGTCGGCGGCGCCACGATGCAGATCGCAGCGATCCCCTGGCAGGCGCAGCTTCACGTCAGCTTCACCGACGACCCCAGCCTTGCCACCGTCCGGGTCCGGGTCGCCGACAGCGCCGAGGCCGCCGACTTCACCGTGATCGACGACGTCGACGATGCTGAGGCCGGCGCCTGCGAAAGCAATTCGGTGCCGCAGCTGATCGGGATTTCCAGCGCGCCGACCGCAACCGGCCCCATCATCTATCTTTCCCATGACGGTCCATTCGATTACCGCGTCTATGTGCAGTCGAAGACGTTCTCGGCGCGCGATGCCGCGGCCCTGATCGTCAGCGCCCGTGGCGGACACCGCCGCTTTGAGGCGGCATCGCTCGCGCCGCACGCGCGCTTCCAGGCCCAGGCAATGGCGGAGTTAACTCCGCGCTAACCCTGTTCCGAGGGCGGCGCCGAAACGGCCACCAACCTCAAGCACTTTTCAAGGTGGCCGACGCATCGTCATTACCAGATCGGACTAGAGCCTATCCCGTTCTGATTGAATCGGAACGCGGGCTCTGGATTCTTGTATTGACGCGTTTTCTTCACGCGAACCGGTATCCACTTCGCTCGAAAACGCTCTAGCTCAGGACCACCATTGATGGGGCGTTTCTTCCGGATCAAGCTACGCCTTCGCCGCTTCCTGCGACGCCATTCCTGGGTCGCGACGATCGTCCGTTCCTTCACGATCTTTTCCGTCGCATTCGGCGGCGCCTTCGGATTCATCTCCGGCGCCCTCTCGCCGCACAGCGGCTACGATCCCAATTCATTCGCGATCGGCGTCAGCTTCCTGTTCGCGCTGGCCTGTCTCTGGATCGTGACGCTCGGCATCCGGCTGCGGCTGATGCGCAGACGCCTGCGCACCATCGCCATGCACAACGAGGCGATGGCCGACCGCAACTGGGAACTGCAAGAGGCCGAACAGCGCGCCTCGACCCTGTTCGAGGCGCAGGACGATTTGATCGTGCTGCGCGACCTCGACGGCCTCATCACCTACGCCAACGACGCCTATTGCGAGCTGGCGCAAATCCCCCGCGGCGAACTGATCGGCAGCACCGCGACCCTCAAGGTGCTCGAGCAGGGCGACATCGCGCTCGAATCCAACGGCACGCGGGTCTACGACCAGAAGATCGAGGGGCCGCTCGGGCCGCGCTGGATCGCCTGGCGCGAGGGCCTCGTGCGCAACGATGCCGGCGCGCCGGCGGAGATGCAGAGCGTCGGCCGCGACGTCACCGACCGCACCGAGAGCGAGCGCGCGCTGGCCGAAGCCCGCGATCAGGCCGACGCCGCCAACCGCGCCAAGTCACGCTTCCTCGCAATGGCGAGCCATGAGATCCGCACTCCGCTGAACGGCATCATCGGCATGAGCGGACTGCTGATGGACACCCAGCTGACACCGGAGCAGACCACCTACGTCAAGGCGGTCAAGACCTCCGGCGACGCGCTGCTCGCGCTGATCGAGGAGCTGCTCGACTATTCCAAGATCGAAGCCGGCAAGATCGATCTCGAACACCGTGCCTTTGCGCTGTCCGGCCTGATCGAGGACATCACCGAATTGCTGGCGCCGCGCGCGCAGGCAAAAGGCATCGAGATCGCCGCCTATGTCGACGAGCGGCTGCCGATGCAGGTGACCGGCGATGCCGCGCGGCTGCGTCAGGTGCTGCTCAATCTCGCCGGCAACGCCATCAAGTTCACCGCGACCGGCGGCGTCGCGCTGATCGTCGAGCCCGGCATCTGGCCGAACGAGATCAGCTTCCTGGTTCGCGACACAGGCATCGGCATCGCACCGGAAGCGCAGCAGCGCATCTTCCGGGAGTTCGAGCAGGCCGACGACCGCATCGCGCGCAGCTATGGCGGCACCGGCCTCGGCCTCTCGATCAGCGACCGCATCGTCAAGCGCATGGGCGGCCGCATCTCGCTCGCGAGCACGCCGGGCGCGGGCTCGACCTTCGAGGTCTCGATTCCGCTCGTCGCCGCCGACACCGCCGAGGCCAATGGCTTCACGGCGCCGGATCTCATCGGCCAATCGATCATGCTGGTCGCACCGCACAGCATCGAGGCTTCGCTGATCTCGCGGCGGCTGCAGCGCTGGGGCGCGCAGACCTGCATCGTGTCGGACGCCAGTGTCGCCGAGGCACTGCTGCCGGAACGGAGCTGGCACACGATCCTGATCGATCACACGCTCGGCACGCCGGCGATCGAGACGTTCGCCAACGCTGCCCGCATCCACGCAACCCATCGCATCGTGATGGTGACGCCGGCGACGCGGCAGGACCTTTCGGCCTCCGAGACAACCATGCTGACCGGCTATCTGGTCAAGCCGCTGCGGGCGTCGTCGCTCGCCGCGCGCCTGACCGCGTCACCCGAGATCGCCGCGCCAAGCCTTGCGATGCCAAGCCTTGCGATGCCTAGCCCTACGATGCCAAGCATTGCGATTGAGACGGTCGCGGAGTCCGCGCCCACCGCGCCGGCGGCCGCGCCCCCGGGGCTGTCGATCCTGGTCGCGGAAGACAATGAGATCAACGCGCTCCTGATGCGCTCGCTGCTCGCCCGGCTCGGCCACACCGTGGTCATCACCACCAATGGCGAGCAGGCGATGGAATCCTGGCTGTCGGCGATTTCGGCCGGCACGCCCTATGATCTCGTGCTGATGGATATCCAGATGCCGCGCCTCAACGGCATCGAGACCACCAAGCAGATCCGCGCCCACGAGGCCGGCGGGCTGGCCGGCCAGTCCGGACGCCGAACGCCGATCCTGGCGCTGACCGCCAACACGCTGGTGGAAGATCGTTATGCCTGCTTCGAAGCCGGCATGGATGGCTTCCTGATCAAGCCGCTCGACCGCGAGAAGCTGGAAGAAGCGCTCGCAGGCCTCGCCGCTGCGCGGCACGTCGCGGCGTAG
>DASVOL010000699.1:0-4770 GCA_036383375.1 Bradyrhizobium sp.
AGCAGGCGGCCGCGCGGCAATTCCGGCACTTCCTCGTCGTCGTCGCTGGGCGGCGCCACCTGGCCACGCGGAATCGAGCCGGGCGGACGCGGCGCGGGATCGGAGAAAATCGTTCCGATCTGCGCGCGCGCGGGCGGCGCAAGCGAGATGGTTGAGGCGGCAACCAAGGCCGCAAAGCCAGTCAGGGCAATGGTTCGAAGCATCTCGCGGGCTTTAAAGGGCGAATCGGGCTCGCGACAGTTTACCTTGATATCGGCCGCTCGCAGGCCACCGGTTAACACGCCGAATACGGCGGGGAAAGGGCGCGCGGATGCCCGTCCCCGGCTCGCCGGCCAAGCCCGGTTCAGCCTCTGGTCACCTCCGGGAACACGTGTGATAGTCCTCACGCTGAAGGCGCGCGGCACCGCGCGAAAACCTGAGAAAATCCGGATCGAACCGGACCAGCCAGAGGAAACCCAAGACATGCCAGATCGCATCAGGCTCGACGGCCGGGTTGCCGTCGTCACCGGGGCTGCCGGCGTCATCGGAACCGCCACGCTCCGGCTGCTCGCCGACCGCGGGGCGCGGATCGTCGCGGTCGACCGCAAGGGGGCCGATCTTGCGGCGGCCATCAAGGACCTCCCCGCCTCGGCCGAGGCCCTCGCGATCACCGCCGACGTCACCGATGAGGACGAGATCAGGGACTATGTCCGCGCAGCCGTCGACCGCTTCGGCACCATCGACGCCTTCTACAACAACGCCGGCATCGAAGGCGACATCAGGCCGATCCCGGAATATTCGCTGGAGAGCTTTCGCCGGGTGCTCGACGTCAATGTCGTCGGCGTCTTCCTCGGCATGAAGCATGTGCTGCCGGTCATGCTGAAGCAGAACAAGGGCAGCATCATCAACACCGCCTCGATCGCCGGCCTGATGGGATCGCCGATGATCGCGGTCTACAGCGCCAGCAAGCACGCAGTCATCGGGCTGACCAAGAGCGCAGCCTGGGAATGCTCCGGCACCGGCGTGCGCGTCAATTGCGTCTGCCCCGGCATGATCGAGAGCCGGATGCTGAGCACCATCCTGCAGGGACGTTCCGGCGGCAACGCGCCGCCGCCGGTCGAGAAGATCGTCGACCGCATCCCGGCGCGCCGGCTCGGCCTCGCGAGCGAGGTCGCATCGATCGTCGCCTTCCTCGCGTCCGACGAGGCGAGCTACGTCTCCGGCTCCGCCTACACCGTCGACGGCGGCCGCACCGCCGCCTGACACTTCAGCTCAGCACCACAAGAAGGTTTGTCGTCTATGCCCGTCGTTCTCGATCCCGATGCCGCCGCCGTCTACAAGGCTTTCCAGGAGGCCGGCCGCCCCGCCTATGAATCGCTGACCGCACCGGAAGCGCGCGACTATTATCGGGCCGCCCGCATCGTCTCCAATCCCGAGCCGCCGGCGCTTGAATCGAGCAAGGCGCTGGCGATCCCGGCGCCGCACGGCAGCATCCCGGCCCGCATCTACACGCCGAAGACGCTGCGCAAGAAGGACGGGCTCGCGCCGTGCCTGGTGTTCTTCCACGGCGGCGGCTGGGTGATCGGCGATCTCGATACCCATGAGGTGGTTTGCCAGAAGCTTGCCCATGAGGGCGAACTGATCGTGATCTCGGTCGACTATCGCCTCGCGCCCGAACACCGTTTCCCGGCCGCGGTGGACGACGCCGTCACCGCGACCAGATGGGTTGCCGCCAACGCTGCGGAGCTCGGCATCGATGCGTCGCGCCTGATCGTCGGCGGCGACAGCGCCGGCGGCAATCTCGCCGCGGTGGTTGCCCTTACCGCCCGCGACGGCGGACCGAAGCTCGCCGCGCAGCTGCTGGTCTATCCCGCGACCGACTTCTCGCGGAAGCATCCCTCGCATCGCGAGCCCGAGACCAGCATCCTCCTGACACACTCGGTGATCGGTTGGTTCGGCGATCACTATCTCGGCGGCGCGGATTCGAGCGATTGGCGCGCCTCACCCGCGCGCGCGAAAGACTTTGCCGGATTGCCGCCGGCCTACGTGCTGACCGCCGGCGCCGATCCGCTGCGCGATGAAGGCGACGAGTACGCGAAATTCCTCAGGGATGCCGGCGTGCCGGTGACCTACCGGCATTTCCCCGGCCAGTTCCATGGCTTCTTCACCATGGGCAAGCTGCTCAACCAGGCCAATGTCGCGGTGACCGAGATCAGCGCCTGGCTGAAGACGCTGGGCTAGCTATCCGATCGAGGGCGATGCGCTTGCGGCGTCGTCCCCTCGCGGCTCGGAGCGCATGGCGCGCGCAGCTTGCGGCGTTAGCGCGCCTTGAAGTTCCCTGCGCCGCGCGATAGTGCGGCCGGACGCGCTTCACGCCACCGGGCACTCCAGCCATCGAGATCGTCTTGTTCACGCCCATCCTCGTCTACGGTATCCCGCTCGAATTCATCCTGTTCGCGCTGACGCTGCTCGGCGTCGCGCTCTTCCATCACCATACGCTCGCCGTGGCGTCGACGGGTCTTGCCACGATCGTTGCCTACAAGCTGATGTTCACGGGCTTTGCAAGATTCGGCGCGGGCCTGCCCGGTCTCGTGCACCAGATGGAGCACGAGTGGGTCACGCTTGCGAACCTGTTCCTGCTGCTGATGGGATTTGCACTGCTGTCACGGCATTTCGAGGAGAGCCGCATCCCCGACGAGATGCCGGCGCTGCTGCCTGACGACTGGAAGGGCGGACTGGTCCTGCTGGTGATCGTGTTCGTGCTGTCGGCTTTTCTGGACAATATCGCGGCCGCGCTGATCGGCGGCACCGTCGCGCGTTCCGTATTCCGGGGCCGCGTCCATATCGGCTACCTCGCCGCCATCGTTGCCGCATCGAATGCCGGCGGCGCCGGCAGCGTCGTCGGCGACACCACGACGACGATGATGTGGATCGACGGCGTCAGCCCGCTCACCGTCGTCGACGCCTATGTCGCGGCCATCGTGGCGATGCTCGTGTTTGCGGTGCCCGCCTCGCTGCAGCAGCACCGCTATTCCCCGATTGTGAAGGACGCGTCCTCCGGCCTCGCGATCGATTGGCCGCGCGTTGCGATCGTTGCGGTGATCCTGCTCGCCGCGCTCTCGGCCAATGTGACCGCCAATCTGAAATTCCCCGCGCTGCTCGACGCGCTGCCCGTGCTCGGCCTCGCGGTCTGGGCCGCGATCCTCGTCACCTCGCTGCTGCGCCGGCCGGACTGGTCGGTGATGCCGGAGACGTTGAAGGGCACCGTGTTCCTGCTCGCGCTGGTGACGGCGGCCTCGATGATGCCGGTGGAGAAACTGCCGGCCGCATCGTGGCAGACCGCGCTCGGGCTCGGCTTCATCTCGTCGGTGTTCGACAACATTCCCCTGACCGCGCTGGCGCTCAGGCAAGGCGGCTACGACTGGGGCTTCCTCGCCTACGCGGTCGGGTTTGGCGGATCGATGGTCTGGTTCGGTTCGTCCGCGGGTGTTGCGGTGTCCAACATGTACCCGGAGGCCAAGTCGGTGGTCCGCTGGATCACCCAGGGCTGGCCGATCATGCTGGCCTATGTCGTCGGCTTCTTCGTGATGCTGGCCCTGCTCGGCTGGCATCCCGACGCGCCACACTGACGCAAATGCGAAATTCGCCATGCTGCGACGCACAATTGGACTACCTCAAACTTGTGGAAAAGCGAGACAAATCCGTTGACATTGCTAAACTCCATTCGCCGTAACAACTTATGGAGCGTTCGCATGAGTGTTAGTGCAGAAGTCCTCGCCCGCGCCCCGTTGGAAACGACGGAGGGCGACATCGACACGATCAGTTCGCATCGACCGCGCGGCAACGGCAACGTTCGGCCGCTCTCACCGATGCCGGACTACGTCGAGCACCGCAACGGCGTCAACGAGGTGGGCAAGCTATCGGCCGAGGCGGTCGTGCGCGAATACGAAGCGGCGGTCAAGGAGATCGAGGCCCTTGGATCAGAGCTGCAATTGGCTGCCAAGAACTGCGAGGTCATGGTGGCGGGTGTCCATGACATGATCGCGGAAATCAAGGAGTTCGCCGCGGGTTACCGCGATCAAGGCAAGCGTTTTTTCCTCCAGATCGAGGCCGTCTCGTTGATGACTACGGAGGTCAGGAATACCTGCGAAGCACTCAAGAAGAAGATCGCGACCGATACGTTGAGCAACTGATATTTCGGCTCGGGCACGTTTCGTGCTCAGCCATCCGTGGATTTTCAGCGATCGTGCTGATCGTTTTGCAAGGTGAATGGCTGCGTTATTCCGGCGCGGCGGAACCGTTAGTTCTATTCAAGACCAGGTCGTTTGAGATCAAGTCGTTTGAGATCAAGTCGTTTAGGGTCAAGTCGTTCAGCATCAGATCGTTCAAGATCAAGTCGTTCAAGATCTTGCCCCGCTTCCGCGGGACGCTTGTGCTACGCCAATCTCTGCGTGCGGCGCGTCCGCGAACGGGCCGGATCTGCGTCGATGACCCGTTTAGCGCGCGTCAGATGCGCGCTCAGCCATGTCCGTAGCAGGAGGCAAAGCTGAAATCGGGGACCAACGGTCGCTGAAATCCTTGGCCGGGAGCGCGTCCGCGTCGGAGACGACCACGCCGTCGGTCCGGGGCAGGTGCGACCTGATCGTCGCAGCGGTTGCAGTGACAGCCAGCAGGGTGACGGCCACGAACCCGGTAATCGTTCGATGCTTTGTCATGTGGAACCTCCTCGGGTCCGCAACGCCCCACCTAACGTGGGTCACAGGAACCTTCGCGCCGGTTCATCGGTGCAAC
>DASVOL010000700.1:0-4329 GCA_036383375.1 Bradyrhizobium sp.
GCCGACGATGCCGCACATGCGGTTCAATGTCCCCAAAAATCGCCGAAAATTTGCCAAAGCGGCGACACGGTCCCTTAACGGGAATCGCCGGCCGCAAGATACTCAATAATTATTGCCGATTGCGACAGTCTTAAGCGGCAAGGTCGATGCGAAAGGCTGGTTAATCGGGGCTAACTATTTTGGCAAGAGCGCGTCGATGTCGTCCAACGCAGAGCCTCAAGCCCTTCACCCCGACATCCTGGCCTAAGCGAACAAACCCACGGCGGTCCAAAATATCATCCCGCTGAACATCGATACGAGGTCGTGTGGGCGCAGGCCGACGAGCCCCCACAGCCCTCGGCCGGTCTTGGTCAGGAACGCATCGAACAACATTTCGGCGAGGCCGCGGACCAGACTATCGATCAAGGTTCCCACTCCTGAGCCGTTCACCACTGGCGTGGGCAAGCAGACTGCAAAAGACTCCGAGCAGAGCGACGGCAGCAATTTTGCGCATCAAGCATTGTTAGCCGCTGCTGGCTAAGGCGCGTGAAGTCGCCGACGGCAAACACCTCAGATCACGTCAACGCAGCATTAACGGCTTTCGGAGAGGGTGCCGCCGCCGGAGGTACCCTGATGCAAGCCACGCACGACCGTGAGACGCAGCGCCTCGATGTTCTGGCGGAACTCGACATCCTCGATACGCCGCGCGAACTCGCTTTTGACCGCCTGACCGGGCTATGCCGCAAGATCTTTCGCGTGCCGATGTCGACGCTGACGCTGATCGACGGCCATCGGCAATGGTTCAAGGCCTCGGAAGGCATGGCGGATCGCGAGACCGCACGCGGACCTGCGCTGTGCAATTTTGCGATCGCGCAGGACCATCCCCTGATCATTCCCGACACCCAGCGCGACCCGCGCCTCGCCGACAATATTTTCGTGCGCGGCAAGCCATTCATCCGCTTCTATGCCGGCGCGCAGCTCAAGATCTCGGGCGCGATCGTCGGGACCCTGTGCGCGATGGACACGCGCCCCCGCGAGTTCGATGCCGATGCGGTCGGCATGCTGACCGACCTCGCCGCCATCGCCGTCGATGAACTGATGCTGCGGAACCTGAGCATGCAGGACGGCCTCACCGGCTGCTCCTCGCGGCGCGCCTTCCGCGGCGAAGGTGAACGGCTGACCGCGCTGGCCGCGCGGCATCTCAGTCCGCTGGCCTGCGCGGTGCTTGATGTCGATCACTTCAAGCAGGTCAACGACACCTATGGGCACGCCGTCGGCGACATGGTGCTGGCGGCGGTCGCGGACGCCGCGCGCTGTGCTTTGCGCGGCTCCGATGTGATCGGCCGGCTCGGCGGCGAAGAATTCGGCATCCTGCTGCCGCACACCAGGCTCGACCAGGCGATGGGCGTGCTCGAGAAGGTGCGCGCCGCCGTCGCGGCAACGCGGATCGAGACGCCGGCCGGCACGATCCGTGTCACCTGCAGCCTTGGCGGCGCGGTGCTCTCGCCCAGCAACTGCTTCGACGACATGCTGCGCAACGCCGACCATGCGATGTACGGCGCCAAGCAGGCCGGCCGCAATCAGGCGCTGGCCTGGGTCGAGCGGGCGCCCTCGATTGCGCCGACCGCGCGGCGGGTGTTCAAGGCCGGCAAGATCAGCTTCAACGCCGGCCATTCCACGATCGACTGCACGGTGCGCGGCCTGTCGCGCGATACCGCGACGATCGAGGTGCTGTCGACCTCGGGCATTCCCGACCAGTTCAAGCTCGCGATCGCCGCCGACGCGCTGTCGCGGGCCTGCCGCATCACCGCGAAGGCCGACAACCGGATCGAGGTCGCCTTCACCTGAGCTGTGGCGCGCCCCGTAGCCCGGATGAGCGAAGCGATATCCGGGGCTTGTCCGCCCGGCCGTGCGTGCAAGTCGCACGTTCGCACGCATAAGAGGGGCTCCACGACATCCGCGTGGCGCCTCGATCCCGCATATCGCTTCGCTCATGCGGGCTACAAACGCGCCGCTAATGTTCGACCCGGTAGAGCCGCCATCGCTCCGGCACGCCCTTGAGCTGGTGCGCGCCGCGATCCTTGAACTGGATGGCTGACCCCGGCATCAGGTCCTTGACCGCGCTCGAGACCAGCACCTCGCCGGCACGTGCCTTGGCGGCGACGCGCGCACCGATGTGAAACGCGAGACCGATCACCTCCGCGCCGCTGACCTTGTATTCGCCGGCATGCAATCCCACCCGGATCTCGAGCCCGAGCGTGCGCACGGCCTTGACGATCGCGGTCGCGCAATTGATTCCGGCAGCGGGCGCGCGGAACGTCGCCAGCACGCCGTCTCCTGTCGTCACGACCTCCTTGCCGCGCAAGGCCTTCAGCTCGCGGCGAACGGCGGCGTAGTAGTGATTCATCACCGTTGCCCAGCGCGAGTCGCCCAGCCGAGCGGCCTTTTCGGTGGATCGGACGATGTCGACGAAGAGGATCGTGGCGAGCGCCTGCTTGAGCTCCGGGCCTCGGTCCGCGGTCCGGCGCCGGTTCGCTATATTTCCCGTCAGCGGTTCATAGCTATGGCTGCGTCGCCGCGCGATGGCCGCCTTGGTGTAGTCCTGGGCGCGCGGCACCGTGCGGCAGCGGATGGTTTTTTCCTGCGGTGGAAACGTCCAGTAGACCTTGCGTCCGGCGCCAACGCCCTGAACCTCCACGGCGCCCCATTTCAGGAAGACCGTCGAGCCGGTCCGTCGAATGCACCATGCCTTCGACGTGTATCCGGACACGTTCGACTGATGGACTCCGATGCGAAGGAATTTGGGCATGAGCGTCCGGCTGATCGAACGAGCGCTTGGGGACTAACCTAAGGCAAAACGTAGCCATAGATTTCCGCATTGGCAACGGTGCTCGTTTCCGCACCGATCAAAAGCGCCGGGCACTGCGATGTCCGATAGCCAGCTCTTCGTCAGCTCCGGTATTCGCGCCGCTGCCCGTTCGATACGGCGTCCGCGTCGACGGACTGAATTGCCTCGTCCTGCGCTTTCGCCATCGGCTGTTCGTCATCGCGAAATCGTGCCGGGGTGAGCCGGCTGCGATCGACCGTCATGCAAAAGATGTCGAAGCGGTTGTAGTAGCCGACCACGTCGTGAAACTGCTTCGGCTCGACGCAGCGATTGAGATCGATCTCCGCGTAGGCGATCCCTTCCTGGTCCTGCAATTCATCGCCGAAGACGCCACCCGTCGGATCGACGAAGAAGCTCGCCGCGCGCGGCGTCTGGTCGATCACGTCGGCGATGGTCCTGTCGCGTTCAATCAGGAAGGCCCGCATCGCCCGGTCCATGTAGCCGGCGGTGACGATGCCGAAGACCTTGGCTTCGAAGCAATGGGCACTGGCCCTGATGCGGTTGGCGGCGACGTTGTCGAAATTGCCGCCGCCTGCGGGGCGGCGCGTCGGCCACATCGGTGGCCAGCTAGAAATGTGCACCTGTTCGCCCTGCGCCATCAGCGCGAAGCGGGCCAATGGATTGGTGTTCTCGCCACAAATCAACCCACCGATCCGGCCCTGCCGCGTCTCCGCCACCTTGAGGCCCGCGCCGTCCCCCGACGACCACACCAGCTTCTCATAGAAGGTCGGAACCAGCTTGCGGTGATGAACCAGGATTTCGCCGGTCTCGCCGATCAACAGGTTCGAGTTCCACAGCCCACCAACGCTGACGGCCGAGCGCTCGCTGATGCCGATCGAGACCGTGACGCCGAGGCCGCGCGCCTCGGCGCACAGCCGCGCCACTTCCGGCCCGTCCACCAGCACCGACTGCTCCGCCATCCGCACGAACAGATCGTGATTGTCGATCGGCGGCCACAGCGCGGCCCAGACGGGAAAAGCGGGAATGTAGGTTTCAGGAAACGCGATCAGCTCGGCGCCGGCCCTGGCCGCCTCGCGCATGATGGCGATCGCCTTTTCGGTGGTCGCCCGGCTGTCGAGGAAGACGGGCGCGGCGTGGACGGCAGCAGCCTTGAAACGAGGGAGCATGACGAAAATTCCGGCTAGAGCGTTTTCCCGCGAAGTGGATACCGGTTCGCGCGAAGAAAACGCGTCAAAACAAGATCTAGAGCTCCGTTCCGATCCAATCGGAACGGAAAAGCTCTAGGACCAGGGAGGCGAAGCGGTATCATCCCGGCCTTCCCGGCATGCATGGGAATTGTCGCAAGGTCGGTTGCGAAGGATCGGAGCCGTCGGCGCGTTGGAACGGGAATTGCTTTGCTGACAGGGGCCGTAAATCCGGAGGCAAGTCATGTTCGATACGATCAACTGGGACGATTTGCGGGTCTTCCTCTGTGCCGCTCGCGCCGGAAATTTGAGTCAGAC
>DASVOL010000701.1:0-8617 GCA_036383375.1 Bradyrhizobium sp.
CCGACAGGACCGGGACGGTTACGAGGTATTGATCGATGGTCGCTGGAAGTTGTCGGCGCCATTCTGGCTGCGGGTCCCGCCAAACAGGATCATCGACAGAACCGACAACCCGACGAACCGCGCCGTGGTCTGTTTCACACCTGAGGCCGGCATTCTCTGTTTCGTGCGTCCGGCCGAAAGTTGATCCTCCACGATCATCGGGCAAAATCCGGCTGCCAGTGGCGCAGTTCGCGCGCAGCATAAGTGACTGAGCCTATCGTCGTGTAGGAGGCCGCCTCGAGCATCATGTTGCGCGCGAGCTTGAGAGCCCGCGCCTCGCTGATCGCGCGCTGCTTCTCGTCCGCGATCCATTCGAAATCGATGTTGTGCGCGAGACCGAGGATGCGCCGGATGGTCTTGGCCGCGGCGAAGCCGACCGTGTCCTGGAACAGCCGCGCCATGTAGGCCTGCCGTTCCGCCTCCAGCCGCGCCGCGCCCGCCTCGCCCGCGAACAGCGACGCCGGATAGCCGTCACCGTCAGCCTCGCTGCGCCACAGCGCGAGAAACTTGCGCGAAAATTCGCTCCAGACGCCCTCGATGGTTTCCAGGAGCCAGGCCTCGAATGACGCGCGCTCGCCCGGCGTGCGCTCGTGGCCGGCGGAAGCCAGATAGGCCATCAGCAGATTGCCGATGACGGCGCCGATGTCGAAGCCCATCGGGCCGTAGAAGGCGAATTCGGGGTCGATCACCTTGGTCTCGCTGTCGGTGACCATGATCGAGCCGGTGTGCAGGTCGCCGTGCAGCAACGCCTCCGGGCTCGCCATGAATTTCAGCTTGAGCCTGGAGATCGCGACATGCAGGTCGAGGTCCTCGCGGAACGCCGCCGCCGTCGCGTCGAGATAGGGCGCAGTCCAGCGGTTCTGCTCGGCGATGCGATAGGGGTCGGTGAAGATCAGGTCCTCGGTGATCTTGCAGAGCGCATGGTTGCCGGCGAAATCGGCGATCCCCGCCTTCTTTTCCGCGGCCGACAGCGCGAGATCGGACGTGAAGAACAGCGTCCGCGCCAGGAAGGTCGAGATGTCCTCGACGAAGCGCGGATAGCGCGTGGCGCCGATCAGCCCCTTGCGCATGATGATGTGCGGCTCGAGCAACTCCATCGCGGTGAGCGCGAGCGGCGCATCGTGATGCAGCAGTGCCGGGACGAGGT
Source organism: Bradyrhizobium sp. (assembly GCA_036383375.1). GTDB lineage: Bacteria > Pseudomonadota > Alphaproteobacteria > Rhizobiales > Xanthobacteraceae > Bradyrhizobium. The sequence goes on from DASVOL010000701.1 coordinate 1,187, forward strand.
TCGGCGCCAACCGTGCCTGATGCACCAGCGCCAGGTGCTCGTAATGGGCTCGCGACAGCGGCAGCGGCCAGCTCTCGCCGACCAGCCGCACATAGGGCAGCGCCTGCTTGACCGCGATGCCGCCGCTGCTGCCCTTGACGATGAAGACGAGGTTGAGATTGCCGTCGCCGACCTCGCTGATCGACCAGTCGGCCGGCGCCCCGCCGAGTTGGGTGACGATGGCGGGAAGGCTCGCGAGATAGTCGCGCAAATCAGCTTCGCGCAGGATTCGATAGGCGCTCTGGGCGGAGCCTGGCTGGGCCTGCAGGTTCATCGTGGTCGCCTCCTCCGCATCGCCGGGGTGAGGTTGATCCTCACTCCATTCGGCACCAGATCCTGGTCGGTTTAGAACGGCATCCCCATCAGCTTCGACAGCCGCTCGATCGAGAGATAGCCGGCATAATAGGCCCACATGCCGATCGCGAAGATCACGGCCGAGATCAGCGTGGTCCAAAACAGCTTGCGGCCCATCCGCGCCATGATCGGCGCACCGGGGTCGGTGCCGGGCGCGCCAACGCCGTCCTCATGCTGGCTGCGAATGCCGAACGGCAGCGTCAGGAACAGCACGAGCCACCAAAGGACGAAGTAGATCGCAAGCCCGGTGGAGATCTGGTACGCCATGTGGACTCAGGCCTGTTCGATCTCGACCAAGGCGCCAGAGAAGTCCTTGGGATGGAAGAACAGCACCGGCTTGCCATGCGCGCCGATCTTCGGCTGGCCGTCACCCAGCACCCGCGCGCCCTCGGCGATCATGCGGTCGCGGGCCGCGATGATGTCGGGCACGTCGTAGCAGACATGGTGGATGCCGCCGTCGGCGTTGCGCTCGACGAATTTCGCGATCGGCGAGGCCTCGCCGAGCGGCTCGATGAACTCGATCTTGGTGTTGGGCAGCGTCACGAACACGGTGATGACGCCATGTTCCGGCAGCGGCACCGCATCGGAAATCTCGGCATTGAAGGCCGTGCCGTAGATCTTTGCGGCCTGCTTGGCGTCCTTGACCGCAATGGCGACGTGATTGAGCCGGCCCAGCATATCTCTCTCCCTTTGTCGTTGCGCACGCCCTAAGGCGCACGTCAGACCGTCAGAACGTGCACGACGCAGATCGGCTTCTTGCCCCACTGCTCGTTCAGCGCGGCCCGCACCGCGCGGCGCACCGATTCCCCGAGCGCGTCCGGATCGCGGCGCCGCGGCTTGGGCAGGCCCTCGATCGTCGATACAACGACATCGAACACGATGTCGTCGAGCAGCTCGCCCGCGGCATTGTTCTCCGGCATGCCGACCAGATCAACCTCTGGATCGTCGACCATCTCGCCCTGCGCGGTCATGGCGATGGCGACGAAGGCGCAGCCGGCAAATCCCATCCGCCGCCGCTCGACCACGGCGCGCGACTTGGAGTCCTCCAGGATGGTTCCGTCCTTGTAGAGCCGCCCCGACGGCACCTCGCCGACGATACCGGGATCGCCGGGACCGAGCTTGACGAGGTCGCCGTTGCGGCAGGTCAGGACTTTCGGGACACCCGCGGCGCGCGCCAGCTTGGCGTGCTCCGCGAGATGCAGCGCCTCGCCATGCACCGGGATCAGGAGCTGCGGCCGCACCCAGGAGATCATGTCGCGCAGCTCGTCGCGGCGCGGATGGCCGGAGACGTGCACCAGATGCTCACGGTCGGTGATGATTTCGACGCCCTGCGTCACCAGCCCGTTGATGATGCCGCCGACCGCCTTCTCGTTGCCGGGAATGGTGCGGGAGGAGAAGATCACGGTGTCACCCTTGTTCAGGGTCACCTGCGGGTGGTCGTTATTGGCGATCCGCGCCAGCGCGGCGCGGGGCTCGCCCTGGCTGCCGGTGCACAGCGCCAGCACCTTGTCGGCCGGGAAATGGCCGTAATAGTCGGTGCTGCGGAATTTGTGCGAGCTGTCGAGATAGCCGCATTCGCGCGCGACCTGCACCACGCGCTCCATGGCGCGGCCGACCACGACGACCTCGCGATCGGCGGCGTTGGCGGCGTCCGCCACCGCCCTCACGCGGGCGACATTGGAGGCGAAGGTGGTGACCGCGACCCGGCCCTTGGCCGCCTTGACCAGCTTCTTGATGGTGGCGGCAACCTCGGTCTCCGAGGGCGAGCGGCCGTCGCGCACCGCGTTGGTGGAATCGCCGACCAGCGCCAGCACGCCTTCGTCGCCAAGCTCACGCAGCCGCCGCTCGTCGGTCGGCAGGCCGATGATCGGGGTCGGATCGATCTTCCAGTCGCCGGTATGCAGCACCGTGCCGACATCGGTCTTGATCGCAAGCGCGTGCGATTCCGGAATCGAATGCGCGACCGGAATGAACTCGACATTGAACGGGCCGATATCGACCCGCCCGCCCGACGGGATCACGGTGATCGGAATTTTGGGCGGATTGCGCTCGGCGGCGCATTTGGCCTCGAATAGAGCCGCGCTGAACTGCGTTGCGTAGATCTTGCAGCCGAGCTTCGGCCAGAGATCGATGATCGCGCCGAAATGGTCCTCATGGGCGTGCGTCAGCACGAGGCCCATCAGATTGTTGCGCTCCTTCTCGAGAAAACGCACATCGGGCATGATCAGATCGATGCCCGGCAGATGCTCCTCGTCGCCAAAGGAGACGCCGAGATCGACTGCGAGGAACGAGCGCTGGTGGCGGTTGCCGAGGCCATAGATCGACAAATTCATGCCGATCTCGCCGACGCCGCCGAGCGGTGCAAAGGTAAGCTCGTCAGGTCGCGCCATCACACCGCCCTCTTAGAGGCTGCGCTGCCGAAATAGACCTCGCCCGCCGCGACCGGGACACGCCTGCCCTCGGCCGTACACACGATCAGGCAACCGGTCTCGTCGATGGTCTCAAAGATGCCCTCGATGGTCGCCGAGCCCGTGTTGATCGCCACCTCGCCGCCAAGCCCGGCCGCGCGCTCGAGCCAGCGCCGGCGGATCTCGGCAAAGCCGCGGCCGTTGTCCCAGATGCCGCGGAACTCGACCCAGGCATCGGACAGCGCCGCGAACAGCTCTTCCGCGCTGATCTGGACCCCGAGCTCGGCGAGCGACACCGCAGGCGTCGGCGTGCCCTCGGGCGAGGCCACGACATTGGTGCCGATGCCGACAACCACCGCGAGGCGATCGCCGACGGCTTCGGCCTCCATATTGACGCCGACCAGCTTCGCGCCACCCGCGAGCACGTCGTTCGGCCATTTCAGCGCATATCTCGGCCGGTCAGGACCGAGACGAAGGGCCGCCTCGACACTGACCTTCTCCAGGGCGGCGGCCTCCGACAGCCCGGCGACAAAGCCCAGCGTCGCGGCAACGGCCGGCGCAATGTCCATCAATTCGAGAATGCTGCTGGCAAGGTTGCCGCGCGGCGCGATCCAGACCCGCTGCCGGCGGCCGCGTCCTGCGGTCTGCTCAGTCGTCACGAACCACATCGGCCCCTGCTCGCCGTCGCGGGCGCGCAGCATCGCCTCGGCATTGGTCGAGCCGATCTGGTCGAAGGCGGCGAGCTTGTAGCCCGCCGCAATGGCCCGGGGTCCGAGCGTGAAGGTCATAGTGAGGTTATGCGCATGATCCGATCCGAAAGCCAGCCTCCTGTTTTCGGGATCATGCGCGCTAGAACAACGACTTCGCCGCCGCCGTGGCCACGCTCACCAGCGGGCCCGGATAGGCGAAGAAGAAGATGTTGAAGATGCCTGCAACCGCCAGCACGGTGCGCAGCTCGACGCGGACCGGGTCGAGCTTGCCGAGCGGCTGGTCGAAATACATCACCTTGACGATCGACAAATAGTAGAACGCGCCCACCACGCTGGTCAGCACGCCGATCACCGCGAGCGTGAACAGGTTGGCCTTGATCGCGGCGACGAACACGTACCATTTGCCGAAGAACCCGGCGAGCGGCGGCACGCCGGCGAGCGAGAACAGCAGCATCGCGAAGATGAAGGCAATCAGCGGGTTGGTACGGGACAGGCCGGCGAAATCGCTAATCTGCTCCAGCGCGTGGCCGTTGCGCTTCATCGCCAGGATGATCGAGAACGAACCGAGCGTCATCGCGACATAGATCGCGATGTAGATCAAAACGCCCTGCGCGCCCTCGACCGTGCCGGAGGCAAGGCCGACCAGCGCGAAGCCCATATGGCCGATCGAGGAATAGGCCATCAGCCGCTTGATGTTGGTCTGGCCGATCGCGGCGAACGAGCCCAGCGCCATCGAGGCGATCGCCACGAACACCAGGATCTGCTGCCACTGGGTGACGATGCCCGGGAACGCGGTCAGCGTCGCACGGGTGAAGACGGCGAGCGCTGCGACCTTCGGGGCCGAGGCGAAGAACGCCGTCACCGGGGTCGGCGCGCCCTCATAGACGTCGGGCGTCCACATGTGGAACGGCACCGCCGAGACCTTGAAGCAGAGGCCGGCGAGCAGGAACACCAGGCCGAACACGATGCCGATGCTGCCGGTGGTTGCGGCGGCCGCGATGCCCGCGAAGCTGACGGTGCCGGTGAAACCGTAGATCAGCGAGGCGCCGTAGAGCAGCATGCCCGACGACAGCGCGCCGAGCACGAAATACTTCAGGCCGGCCTCGCTCGACTTGGCATTGTCGCGCTGGCTGGCGGCGACGACGTAGAGCGCAAGGCTCATCAACTCGAGGCCGAGGTAGAGCGAGATCAGGTCGCCGGCCGAGATCAGCACCATCATGCCGAGCGTCGACAGCAGCACCAGGATCGAGAACTCGAAGTTGCGGGTCGACGGCTGCGACAGGTACTCGGTCGACAGGATCAGCGTTGCCGCCGAGGCGATCAGCGCGAGGATCTTCAGGAAGCGGGCGAAGTCGTCGACGATGAAGCTGCCGCCGAAGGTGACGAGCTTGCCGGCCGGCAGCCAGAGCTCCAGCACGCCGGTCAGCACCAGGAGACACACCGCGAGCGCGGTGATCAGCCGGGTCGTCCCCTGCCCGCGATAGGCTCCGATCATCAACAGCACCATGGCGCCGACCGCGAGCACCAGCTCGGGCAGCACCGGCTGCAACTGATAACCTGCACTGGAAAAGCTCATGGCGGCGGCCTTACTGGACGGTCAGCGCGGCTGCCTTCACGGCAGTCACGGCGGTGTTGTAGTTGTTGACGAGCTGCTGCACCGAGGCGGCCGACATGTCGAGCACCGGCTTCGGATAGACGCCGAACAGGATGGTCAGCGCGATCAGCGGGAACAGCGTCACGCATTCACGAAACGTCAGATCCTTGATCGACATCAGCGACGGCTTGACCAGCGCACCGAACACCACCTTGCGGTAGAGCCAGAGCGCGTAGCAGGCCGACAGGATCACGCCCGTGGTGGCGAAGAACGCGGTCGGCAGCGAGATCTTGAAGGTACCGAGCAAGGTCATGAACTCGCCGACGAAGCCGCTCGTGCCGGGCAGACCGACATTGGCCATGGTGAAGACCATGAAGGTCATCGCATAGAGCGGCATCCGGTTGACGAGGCCGCCATAGGCCGCGATCTCGCGGGTGTGCATGCGGTCGTAGACGATGCCGACGCAGAGGAACAGCGCGCCGGAGACGATGCCGTGCGAGATCATCTGGAACATGCCGCCGGCAACGCCCTGCGTGGTCACCGCGAAGATGCCCATGGTGACGAAGCCCATATGCGCGACCGACGAGTACGCGATCAGCTTCTTCATGTCCTCCTGCATCATCGCCACCAGCGAGGTGTAGATGATGGCAATGACCGACAGCGTGAACACGAACGGCGCGAAGTCGTGCGAGGCCAGCGGGAACATCGGCAGCGAGAAGCGCAGGAAACCGTAGCCGCCCATCTTCAGCAGGATTGCGGCGAGGACCACAGAGCCCGCGGTCGGCGCCTCGACGTGCGCGTCGGGAAGCCAGGTGTGCACCGGCCACATCGGCATCTTCACCGCGAACGAGGCGAAGAAGGCGAGCCAGGCCCAGGTCTGCAACGACCGCGGCACGGCGGTGTGCATCAGGGTCGGAATGTCGGTGGTGCCGCCGTTCCAGTACAGCGCCATGATGGCGAGCAGCATCAGGACCGAGCCGAGCAGCGTGTAGAGGAAGAACTTGAACGACGCGTAGACCCGGCGCGGACCGCCCCAGACGCCGATGATCAGGAACATCGGGATCAGGCCGCCTTCGAAGAACAGATAGAACAGCACGAGATCGAGCGCCGAGAAGGTGCCGATCATCAGCGTTTCCAGGATCAGGAACGCCATCATGTATTCGCGAACGCGGTTGGTGATCGCCTTCCAGCTCGCGATGATGCAGAAGGGCATGATCGCGGTGGTCAGGATCACCAGCGGCAGCGAGATGCCATCGACGCCCATATGATAGGTGATGCCGGTCGCAAGCCAGTTCGCCTTCTCGACGAACTGGAAGTCGGCATTCGACGGGTCGAAGCGCATGACCAGGAGCACCGACACCGCGAAGGTGATCAGCGTGGTCCACAGCGCGATCCAGCGCGAATTGCGCTTGGCCGCTTCGTCATCGCCGCGGCTCAGGTAAACGATCAGCGCGCCGACCAGAGGCAGGAACGTCGTGACCGAAAGGATGGGCCAGGTTGTCATTTACTGGCCTCCAAAGCCGAACATGAACCAGGTGATCAGGCCGGCGGCGCCGATCAGCATGGCGAACGCATAGTGATAGAGATAGCCGGTCTGGATCTTCACGACGTTGCGGGTGATGTCCAGCACACGGGCCGAGATGCCGTCGGGGCCGAACCCGTCGATGATGAAGCCGTCGCCCTTCTTCCAGAGCTGGTAGCCGATCCACTTCGCCGGTCGGACGAAGATGATGTCGTAGAGCTCGTCGAAGTACCATTGTTGAGCAGGAACTTGTAGAGCATCGGCTGCGTGTTCGCGAGCTCGACCGGCAGATAGGGCCGGCGAATGTAGAACAGGTACGAGACGAGGAAGCCCAGCACCATCATCACCGTCGGCAGGAACGCGATGGTCTCGGGGATGTGGTGCATCTCCTCGATGATGTGCGGGTTCATCTTCACGGACTCGCGGAAGAACTCCTCGACGCCGTGACCGGCGAACAGCTCCTTGAACGGCAGGCCGGCAACGAACGAGCCGATCGCGAGCACGCCGATCGGGATCAGCATCCAGATCGGGCTCTCATGGGCCGCCTCGTAATGCTCCTGGTCGTGCGGCTCACCGAAGAAGGTCTTGAAGACCAGACGCCAGGAATAGAACGAGGTCAGGCCGGCGGCCACGATGGTCAGCAGGTAGGCATAGGTCGAGAAGGCGTTATGCGACGCATAGGCCGACTCGATGATCGCGTCCTTGGAGAAATAGCCGGCAAACAGCGGAAAGCCGGTCAGCGAGAGCGTACCGATGGTCATCACGGCGAACGTATAGGGGATCTTGCGCCACAGTCCGCCCATC
>DASVOL010000702.1:0-4260 GCA_036383375.1 Bradyrhizobium sp.
CTCGCGCATCTCCAACAATCTCGGCGATGCCAAGAGCCTGGTCACGCATCCCGCGACCACGACGCATCAGCGCCTCGCGCCGGAGGCCCGCGCCGAGCTCGGCATCAGCGAAGGTTTCATTCGCTTCTCGGCCGGGCTCGAGCATCCCGACGAGTTGATCGAGGATTTTGAGCGCGCGCTGGAGCAGGTTTGAGACTGACCCGCAAGAATCGTCATGGCCGGGCTTGTCCCGGCCATCCACGTCTTGCTCGCGGCAACCGCCAAAGACGTGGATGCCCGGCACAAGGCCGGGCATGACGATTCTTTGGAGTGCTTTTTGTAAAGCGATTCGTTACGTCGCAGCCGTCGTGACGCCGCCGTCGACCACGATGGTCTGGCCGGTCATGAAGGTCGAGGCATCGGAGGCGAGATAGGCCACCGCGCCCGCGATCTCGTCGGGCTCGCCGATGCGGCGGAGCGGCGTCGATGCGGTGCGGCGCTTCAGATTGTCCGGGTCTTCCCACAGCGCGCGGGCGAAATCGGTCTTCACCAGGCCCGGCGCCACGCAATTGACGCGCACGCCCTTCGGGCCCCATTCGCCGGCGAGGCTGCGGCACAACGCGAAGTCGGCCGCCTTGGAGATGCCGTAGGCGCCGATCACCGTAGAGCCCCGAAGTCCGCCGATCGAGGAGATGATGACCACCGAGCCCTTACCGCGTTCGGCCATCTGCGGGATCGCCAGCGCGGACAGCCAGATGTTGCTCTTGACGTTGGAGCCCATGATCTTGTCGAAGGCCTCGTCCGTGATGTCGAGCAGCGGACCGTAATAGGGATTCACCGCAGCGTTGCAGACCAGGATGTCGATCTTGCCGTAGTGCTTCATCGTGCCGGAGATCAGGCCCTCGACCTCCGCGCGGCGCGCGATGTTGCAGGGGATGACGAGCGCATCGCCGCCGGCCTTCTTGATGCCGTCGGCGACTTCCTGGCAGGCATCCGCCTTGCGCGAGGAGATCACGACCTTGGCGCCGAGCTTCGCCAGCAGTTCGGCCGAGGAACGGCCGATGCCGCGGCTCGAGCCGGTGACGACCGCGACCTGGCCGGTGAGATCGAACGGGGTGTTTTTCATTGTTGTTGCCTCCCTGAGGTTTACAAAGACCCGTCATGCGCGGGCTTGACCCGCGCATCCATCTTCTCAAGAGCGATGGGTTGCCGGGTCAAGCCCGGCAACGACAGCTCAAGCCAGCAGCCCACCGCTCTCGCTGACGCGACGGAGGTGGTAGTCGGTGTCGCCCAGCGTGTTCTCGATCATGGTCAGCCGTTTGAAGTAGTGGCCGATCTTGGCTTCCATGGTCATGCCGATGCCGCCATGAAGCTGGATCGACTGCTGGCCGACGAACTTCAGGGACTTGCCGACCTGCACCTTGGCGGCCGCGACCGCGGACGAACGCTCCTTGGCATCGCTGAAGTCCGACGCCATGGTCGCGAACATCGACATGCTGCGGGCCTGCTCCAGCGCCACGAACATGTCGGCGGCGCGGTGCTGCAGGCTCTGGAATGAGCCGATCGCCACACCGAACTGCTTGCGGGTCTTGATGTACTCGACGGTCTCCTTCAGCGACTCGTCCATCGCGCCGACGGCTTCCGCGCACAACGCAATGCGGGCTTCGTCCGCCACGCGCTCGATCAGGGGCAGGCCGTTCTCGGGATCGCCGATCGCAGCATCGGCACCGACCTCGACATTGGTGAAAGTGATGTCGGCCGCGTGCAGGCCGTCCTGGGTGGGATAGCCCTTCCTGGTGACGCCCTTGGCGTCCGCCGGAACCAGGAACACGCCGATGCCGGCCTTGTCGCGCTGGCCGCCCTTGGTGCGCGCGGTCACGATCAAGGTGTCGGCGTTCTCGCCGTTCAGCACGACGAACTTCTCGCCGTCGATCACCCAGCCGTCGCCCTTCTTCTTGGCCGTCGTCACGACGTCGAACAGGTCGTAGCGCGAGTTCTTCTCAAGCTGGGCAAAGCCGAAGGTCTTGCTGCCATCGATGATGCCGGGGATGTACTTGGCCTTCTGCTCGGCCGAGCCGCCATGGCGCAGGAAGCCGCCGGCGACCACGACGGTGGCGAGATAGGGCTCGACCACCAGTGATTTGCCGAGCGCTTCCATCACGATCATGGTCTCGACCGCGCCGGCGCCGAAGCCGCCGTCGGTCTCGGCGAAGGGCAGACCAAGAAGGCCCTGCTCGGCGAGCTTGCCCCAGAGCGCTTTGCTCCAGCCGCCCTTCTCCTTCATGTACTTCTTGCGCGCATCGAAGTCGTAGGCATCCGCCAGCAACCCGTCGACGCTTTCCTTGAGAAGCCGCTGCTCCTCGGACAGATCAAAATCCATGTTCGTTCCCTTAAACTGAAAGTCGTTACCGAAACCGGGACCTCGTCACCTTTCCCCGCAAGTGCGGGGAAAGGGAGAGAAAATCAAAGCCCCAGCACGGCCTTGCTGATGATGTTGCGCTGGATCTCGTTGGAGCCGCCGTAGATCGAAACCTTGCGGTTGTTGAAATAGCTCGGCGCGATCTGCGCGGTCCAATCCATGCTCTCGTTGGAGCCGGCATCGCCGTGCTCGTCGTAGGGCGCGGCGAACGGACCGATGATCTCCATCAGCAGCTCGGTAGTGGTCTGCTGGATTTCCGAGCCCTTGATCTTGAGCACCGAGGACGCCGGATTCGGCTTGCCCTTGCCGTGCTTGCCTTCGTCGGCGACGACGCGGAGCTGGGTCAGCTCGAGTGCCTTCAGCTCGATCTCGCAGGCCGTGAGCTTTTCGCGGAACGCCGGATCCTCGATCACCGGACGGCCGCCGGACTCGACCTTGGAGGCCAGCGCGCGGATGCGGCGCAGCCGCTCCTTCGAGACGCCGACCCGGGCGATGCCGGTGCGCTCATTGCCGAGCAGGAATTTGGCGTAATCCCAGCCCTTGTTCTCCTCGCCGATCAGGTTCTCGTAGGGAACCTCGACGTCGTCGAAGAACACTTCGTTGACCTCGTGGCCGCCGTCGATGGTCTGGATCGGGCGCACGGTGACGCCCTTCGACTTCATGCTGAACACGATGAAGGAGATGCCCATCTGCTTCTTCGCGTTGTTGTCGGTGCGGCAGAGGCAGAAGATCATGTCGGCGTGCTGGGCGAGCGTGGTCCAGGTCTTCTGGCCATTGATGATCCACTTGTCGCCACGGCGCTCGGCCTTGGTCTTCAGCGACGCAAGGTCCGAACCCGAGCCCGGCTCCGAGAAGCCCTGGCACCACCAGTCGTCGACATTGGCGATGCGCGGCAGATATTCCTTCTTCTGCTTCTCATTGCCGAAGGTGTAGATCACCGGGCCGACCATGCTGACGCCGAAGGCGAGCGGCTGCGGCGCGGGATAGGACTGCAGCTCCTCGTTGAAGATGTAGTGCTGCACGGTGGTCCAGCCGGTGCCGCCATATTCCTTCGGCCAGTGGGTGACGCCCCAGCCCTTCTTGTTGAGGATGCGCCACCAGGTGACCATCTCGTCCTTCGACAGATGGCGGCCTTCCTGCAGCTTGCGCCGGGTCTCCGGCGGCACGTTGTTCTTGAAGAACTCCCGTACCTCCTCGCGAAACGCTATCTCTTCCTTGGTGAAAGCGAGATCCATCGGATCCTCCTTTTAAAGTTCAACTATCCTTCTAACTCTCTCCGTCGTCCCTTCGAAAGCAGGGACCCATAACCACCGGCCATCGCAACTGGCAAAGCCGGCTGCCGCTGTGCCCCCTTACGAGGGCCGCGGCGTATGGGTCCCGGCTCGCGCTTGGCTTGGCCGGGACGACGAAATGACTACAACACCTCGAACAGACCTGATGACGGCGTCCATCATGAGCGCGATCCTGATGCGGTTTGTTGCGTGGTTTGAGACGTCTTCGGCTGCTGCCGGCGCAATTCGTGACGGGACAGCTTGCCGACCGGGGTGCGCGGCAATTCAGCCACGAACTCGACCGCGGCCGGCAGCTCATGCTTGCCGACCTTGCCGGTGAGGAATGTGCGCAGCTCGTCGATCGAGAATTCTTTCTCGCCGTCGCGCAGCTTGATGAAGGCCTTTGCCGCCTCGCCGCGGTAATCGTCGGGAATGCCGATCACGATCACTTCCTGCACGGCGGGATGCGTGTAGATCGCCTGCTCGATCATCTGCGGATAGACGTTGAAGCCGCCGGAGATGATCATGTCCTTCTTGCGGTCGACCAGATAGAAATAGCCGTCGGCGTCCACGTAGCCGATGTCGCCGGTC
>DASVOL010000703.1:0-12323 GCA_036383375.1 Bradyrhizobium sp.
CGGCCGGCCAGCTCCGACCAGCCGGCCAGTTCCCAAAGCGCGGCCTTCCTTGCTTCCGCTGACAGCCTTTCGACCATGGTAACCCTCCCGTTTGGCGCCGACCTTAGCCTAACAACCGGCCTCCGGGGTGGATCCATGCCGAAAATAAGGCCGAAATAGCGTCCTATCGCCGCTGGTAACCATGACGCAGATGTAACATCTGTGGCTCCAGGAATTTGCTACAAATGCTTCATGTGTGCGTGTTGGTAGTTTTGCGAGATTGAGCCCCGACGATTGTTTGCGAGATCGATGACAGACGGCTCCGCCAGCATATCGCCCAAGCCGCTGCGCTCTGCAAAGCGACGGCTGATGTTCGTCTTGATCGCGGGCGCGCTCGCCATCATCGGCGCGACGATCGCCGGTTATTATTTCGCGGTGCGTCCGGTGACGCTGCGGATCGCGGTCGGCCCCGCAAGCAGCGATGACCTCAGGGTCGTGCAGGCGCTGGCGCAGGCCTTCAACAACCAGCAGCACACCCAGGTCAAATTGAGACCGGTGCAGACAGACGGCGCCAGCGCCAGCGCGCAGACGCTGGCCGACGGCAAGGCCGATCTCGCCATCATCCGCGGCGACCTCGACGTGCCGAAGAACGCGCAGGCGGTCGCGGTCCTGCGCAAGAATGTGGTGGTGATGTGGGTGCCGCCCGCAGCCAAGGGTAAGAGCAAGGGCCGCAAGGCCGCAAAGATCACCAAGATCGCACAGCTTGCCGGCCGCAAGATCGGCGTCGTCGGCCGCACGCCGGCCAATGTCAATCTGCTGAAGCTGATCCTGACGCAATACGGCGTCGACCCGATGAAGGTCGAGATCGTGCAGTTCCCGGCCAATGAGGCGGTCGAGGCCATCAAGAACCTGAAGGCCGACGCCTATCTCGCGGTCGGTCCGGCCAACAGCAAGCTCACGATCGATGCGATCACGGCGTCGGCCAAGGACGGCGGCGAGCCCACCTTCCTGCCGATCGATGCGTCCGAGGCGATCGCGCAGAACCATCCGGCCTATGAGGCCGCGGAAATTCCCGCCGGCTCGCTCGGCTCGGCCGACCGGCCCGACGACGAGGTGAAGACGATCAGCTTCTCGCACCATATCGTCGCGCGAAAGGGCCTGTCGGACGCGACGGTCGCGGCCTTCACCCGGCAATTGTTCGCGATCCGGCAGTCGCTCAAGAACGATTTCCCGCTCGCCGCCAAGATCGAGACGCCCGACACCGACAAGGATGCCACCATCCCCGTGCATCCCGGCGCTGCCGCCTTCGTCGACGGCGAGGAAAAGACCTTCCTCGACCGCTACAGCGATTACATCTGGTGGAGCCTGATGGCGTTCTCGGCGATGGGCTCGGCCGGTGCATGGTTCGCCGGCTATCTCAAGCAGGACGAACGCAACACCAACACCTCGCAGCGCGAACGCCTGCTGGAGATGCTGAAGACCGCGCGGCAGAGCGATTCGACCGACGAGCTCGACCAGCTGCAGGCGGAAGCCGACGACATCCTGCGCCACACGCTGGACTGTTTCGAGCACGGCGCCATCGAGGAAGGCACGCTGACCGCCTTCAACATCGCGCTCGAGCAGTTCCACAACGCCGTCGCCGACCGCAAAGCGCTGCTGCTCAGCATGCCGCAGAATCTGCAACGGACCGCGAGCCAGTTCAGGGCCGCGGGCACGGCGTAGGTCTCCGTACTCGCACAGCTTCGCCATCGGCGAACGAACTCTCTCCGTTCCCTCCCCCCTTGTGGGGGAGGGTCAGGGAGGGGGGTGCCGCTTGCTCCGTTCAAGCTTGATCCCGAGAACGTCGCTGCGATTGCGCGAGTATCATTTCGTCTCTGGCGGCACCGCCCGGGGCTTACCCCTCTCCCCAACCCTCCCCCACAAGGGGGGAGGGAGCCTGACGCATGTGCTCACCTTACGAAGAGCGCAGTCTCTCTGACGATCCGCTCTCCATCCCCTCCCCTGTAATCTCTCCGTCATGGAATTTTTCTAGGTCTGTGCTCGCCCGCGGCGCATTGTCGCTGTGACCTGAGGAGGCTCCCCATGACGATCCGGTTCTCGCGAAATCTGACCCGCCGCCGCTTTCTCTCGACCGCTGCTGCGGCCGGCGCCGGCGTGATCGCGATGCCTTATCTGTCGCGCGCGGCCGACCGCCCGGTGATCACCCATGGCGTGCAGTCCGGCGATGTCGGCGTCGACGGCGGCGTGGTGTGGGCGCGTGCGGACCGGCCGGCGCAGATGATGGTCGAGGTCGCGACGACTGACTCGTTCAAGAATGCCCGCGCGCTGCCGCCGATCACGGCGCTGCCGGAGAGCGACTTCACCGCCAAGATGCTGCTGGAGAACCTGCCCTCCGGCCAGGACATCTTCTACCGCGTCCGCTTCCGCGACCTCGCCCATGTCGACGTTGTCGGCGAGCCCGTGGTCGGCCGCTTCCGCACCGCGCCGAGCGACCGCCGCGACGTCTCCTTCGTATGGGGCGGCGACGTCGCCGGCCAGGGCTGGGGCATCAACCCCGACGACGGCGGCATGATCACCTTCGCGGCGATGAAGAAGCACGCCCCGGATTTCTTCCTGCATTCCGGCGACACCATCTATGCCGACGGCGTCATCACCGCCGAGCAGAAACAGCCCGACGGCAAGATCTGGAAGAACATCACGATCCCGGAGAAGGCCAAGGTCGCGGAGACGCTCGACGAGTACCGCGCCGCGCACAAATACAATTTCCTCGACGGCAATCTGCGCGCCTTCAACGCCGAAGTGCCGATCTTCGTACAGTGGGACGACCACGAGGTGACCAACAACTGGTCGCTGTCGAAGCAGCTACCGGCGGCCTACAAGGAGCGCGACATCAACGTGCTCGCCGCGCGTGCGGCGAAAGCCTTCCACGAGATGTATCCGATGCGCGAGAGCATCGTCGAACCGGGGCGCGTCTATCGCACGCTGAGCTACGGCCCGCACCTCGACGTGTTCATGCTCGACGAGCGCAGCTATCGCGGCCCGAACGGTCCGAACCTACAGGAGACCTACGGCCCCGACGCCTATTTCATCGGGCCCGATCAGATGGCCTGGCTGAAGCGCGCGCTGCTCAACTCGCGCGCCACCTGGAAGGTGATCGCCTCCGACATGCCGCTGTCGCTGATCGTCTATGACGATGCCGCCAACAAGAAGGGCTCGGAAGCCTTTGCGCAGGGCGACGGACCGGCGCGCGGCCGCGAGCTCGAGATCGCCGACATCCTGCGTTTTATCAAGACCGCAGGGATCGCCAACACGGTGTGGCTGACCGCCGACGTGCACTATGCGGCCGCGCACTACTACAACCCGAACAAGGCCCAGTTCCAGGAGTTCGATCCGTTCTGGGAGTTCGTCTCCGGCCCGCTACATGCCGGCACGTTCGGTCCGAACGAGCTCGACAACACGTTTGGCCCCGAGGTGAAGTTCGTCAAGGCACCGGGCGAGGCCAACCAGAACCTGCCGCCGTCGGCCGGCATGCAGTTCTTCGGTCACGTCAAGATCGACGGCAAGAGCGGGCAGATGACGGTGAGCCTGCGCGACCGCGTCGACGCCGAGCTGTGGGCGATCACGCTGGATCCGAAGCCGGTGTAATCCGGTCGCAGCCGCGACGGAACCTTGACTTCCCCCGCTGAACGCCCCTGCCCCAAGGCAGGAGCGGCGCGATTGACGGGGGATGGACGCGACCTGCCTCTTCCGGTACCGATAGCAGAGCCGTTATGCTGGGGGCCCGGAGGGGCGGAGCATGAGGCGCTGCGAATTCTTTCGCGTGCTCGGTGGCATCGTCGCGGGGCTTCGGCCTCGCCGCTTGATTGTGGTCGCGATCGCGGTGTTCGCGCTGCTGCCGGTCGAAGCCGGCGATGCCGGCTGGCTGCCTGATCTCTTCAAGACCTCATCCAAGCAAGCCAAATCGCCAAAGCGCGCCAAGTCGGCGCGGCAGTCGACAAGGTCTGCCAAATTGGCGAAGCACCGCGCGCAGGCGAAGCCCCGCGCCACGCGGCTTGCCGCGCTTGGACCGATCGCCCTGCCGCCTGCGGCGCCCAAGCCGACCGCGGCCGTATGCGATCCCGCAACATTCCGGATCGTGCTGGATGTGGGACATACCGCCGAATCGGAAGGCGCGATCAGCGCACGCAATGTCGCCGAGTTCACCTTCAACCGGCGCCTTGCGCGGCTGATCGAGGAAAGGCTGAAGGCCGAAGGCTTTGCCGAAACCAGGCTGCTGCTGACCGAAGGCAAGGCGCGGCCCAGCCTGTTCAGGCGGGTCGCAAGCGCCAACAATCTGCACGCGGATCTTCTGCTGTCGATCCACCACGACTCCGTACCCAACAAGATGCTCGAGGACTGGGAGTTCGAGGGCAAGAAAAGCCACTACAGCGACCGCTTCAGCGGCTACTCCGTGTTCGTCTCCCGGGAGAATCCGGACTTCAGGACGAGCCTGCGGTTCGCCGAACTGGTCGCGAGGGAAATGAAGGCTGGAGGGTTGCGCTATGCCGCGCAATACAGCCTGCCCATCATGGGCAGCAACCAGCACCCACTGCTGAACAAGGACACCGGCATTTACAGTTACGACGAGCTGATCGTGCTGCGAAAGACCGCGATGCCCGCGGTCCTGCTCGAGGCCGGCTCGATCATCAACCGCGACGAAGAGCTCGCAATGGACTCGCCCGAGCGCCGCAACATCATCGCCGGCGGAGTCGCCTCTGCCGTGAAGGAATTCTGCGATCCGCGCTGGGCGCTGCTCGGTCCGCTTTGACGCCCCGCTGATCTCATTCCTGCTTGCCGGCCTTGAGCTCGGCGAATTTGGCCAGCGCCTGCTCGAACTTGGGGCTGAACAGCCACATCGCATCGAGGATTTCGCGGAAACTCGCGGATGTCCTCGCCCGGTCGGCCCGGCCGAAGGCGAAGACGCTGTTGTTTCGCAGATATCCCATGATCCTGGGCTCGGAGATTCTGTAATTGACGAGGTTGCCTGATTTCAGCGCTGATCTGGTCGGGCTGGGAATGATCTGGATGAGCTCAAAAAGCTTCATCTGATCGATCGGATTGGGCAGGGCTCTTGCGATCGCCGGGACCTGCGGAAAGATATCCGCGTGCGCGTTCATGAGCGCATCGCGCACCGCGGTCCAGTGATTGAACCGGTGATCGAGATTGCCGGCGCGCGCTTCTTCCATGTCGTCGCGACGGCTCAGCGCGGGATCGAGGGCTGCGATCGATGGCTTGATCGCGGCCCACTTCTTCCGGCCGTTGCGATCCTCCGACGGACCGGTCTGCAAGCTGCCCTTGTAGGTGTTCGAGCGCGCATTTCCGGCATTCTGCTTGCCGTTTGTCTCGGCAAAGAACAGGCCGAGGCTGATGCGGCCGGCGACAGCGGCGTCAGCGGCATTCAGGCCCCTGGCGCGCGCGATCACCGTCGCCAACTCGACCACGTCCTTGAATGGCGTCTCGGAGCTTTGCGCGCCGGCGGGCGGCGCCTCCATCGCGTCGAACAGCTTCCTGTACTCATCGAGCAGCGGCTCATTGTCGGCGTCGAAATAGGCCGGAGGGATTCCGAATTTGTTGGCCCTCCCGATCCTGGACGGAAGCGCGTCGGTGAGATCCTTGTAGGCGCTCATCATCTCGACCCGGGCAAGGTAGACGGCCTGGCCCGGCAGATCGGGCAGCGGCTGACGGGAATCGATCTGCGCCCGCCGCTGGCGCAGGATCGAGACGAAGCTCTTCAGGGCATTGTCGTAAGTCTTCAGCGCTGCCGATTGCTCGCTCGTCGGCGCGGCGGGCTCGGCAACCGCGGGAGACACGAAGCGACCGACGACGGTCGAGGCGAGCGGCGGCGCGAGCAGCAGCAGCCCGAGAGAGAGCGCCGTTGCGCGCGCAGCGGCAGATGTCCTGATCGCCATGACGGCTTCCCGATGCCTGTGCGTCGCCGAATCCGATAAGTCGGATGGTAGACGACAGATGCACCGACGGCGAGGCCGAAGCCCGGCGACCGGTCAGTGCCCGTTTCTCAGCGCGGCTTCGAGCGCTTCGCTCGAACACGGCTTGGTCAACCGCGGCTTGCCGGCGAGCGATTCCGGCAGCCTGATATCGGCACCATAACCCGTGACGAATGCGAACGGCACCTTCAGCGCATCGAGCCGTTCGGCGATCGCGAAGGTCTTCTCGCCCCTGACGAGGCCGACGTCGAGCAGTGCGAAGTCCGGCGCCCGCTCGGCGATCAGTTCGAGCGCACGGGCGACGTTGGCCGCGGTGCGCACCGTCCGGGCGCCGAAGCCCAGGATGGTGTCCTCGAAATAGAGCGAGATGATCGGATCGTCCTCGACCACGAGAACGTCACCGGGCATGCCGGTATTGGGGGCGGATTCCATGGCTCGGTGTCCATTGCTTCGATGATGGATGAGAGACCGGATCAATCCGGCCGGATGGCCCGCGACCGGCGCCCGAAAGCACGCCGGCTGTTCCCGGGATGAAACCCATCACATCGCAAGGTGCCGCGTCTGTTCACTAGTGCACATAAAAGCTGGAACTTCTTCAGTATGGTCGGCGTTGGGTCGTCAGGATTTTCCAATGATTGCGAAACGGACCGATCTGGCCGGGACGAACGACCGGCCATTCAACAACCTGTTGCGCCGGCTGAATGCCGCCGACTACGAGCTGATCGCATCGCATCTCGCGGTGGTCGAGGCGGCGGCCGGCGACCTGCTCTACAATCCCGGCGACGATGTCCAGATCGTGCATTTCCCATGCGGGCCGAGCCTTGCGTCCTACATGGTGGCCAACGAGGACGGCCGCGATGTCGAGACCATCCTGGTCGGCCGCGAGGGCGCGGTCGGCGGCATCGTCAGCCAGGGATTCCTGCCGGCCTATACCCGCATCACCGTCAAATTCGGCGGGCCGTTCGTGCGGCTGCCGATCAGCCGGCTCGACGCCGCCAAGCTGAAGTCGATCTCGGTGCGCAACATCTTCGCGCGCTATGCCGACTGCATGCTGGCGCAGATCTTCCAGTCGACCGCCTGCAATGCGATCCACTCGATCGAGCAGCGCGCCGCGAAATGGATCATCTCGGCGATCGAGCGCACCAATGGCGACGGCGTGGTGCCGCTGACGCATGAGCAGCTCTCGACCTTGCTCGGCGTCGGCCGCAGCTACACCAGCCGCGTGATCCAGAACTTCAAGGCGGAGGGCGTGCTCGACACACGCCGCGGCGCGATCGTGATCCGCGACCCCGACAAGCTCAAGCTGCGCTCCTGCCTGTGCAACGAGGCGGTGAAGGATCATTTCGAGGAAGTGCTACGCGGGGTGTATCCAAGCGAGGACAACCCGGCGAACTGACGGGACGCTTTGTGGGGCCGACTTGATATCACAAGCTCGGACCGCCCCTTGTGACTCGTCATGCCCGGGCTTGTCCCGGGCATCCACGTCTTAGCCCGTCGAAGGAAGGCGTGGATGGCCGGGACAAGCCCGGCCATGACGATGCGGCGACGTCGGGGCCAAGCGCCGACCAAGCTCCCCCGCGAGCGGGAAAGCGCCCGACTATCGCCCGCCGCGAAATTCGCGCTACACTCGCCTCATGAGCGGGGCTGAACTTCACGCCGTTTTCGACGTTGCAGCATGGTGCGCCGCCGCCGGCGCGATGTGGTGGCTGTCCCGGGTGCGCGGGCTGCAATTTCCCCGGCAATCCTTCGAGCTGACGTATATCGCCGCGCTGGTGTTCGGCGCCGGCATCGGCGCCTACATCTTCGGCACGCTGAACCTGTGGTTCTCGGGCATGTCAGGCATCGCCCGCTCGGTCGAGGGGGCGCTGGCGGGCGGCATCGTCGCGATCGAGCTCTACAAATGGCGGCACGGCATTTCGCTGCGCACCGGGGCGCGGTTCGCGCTGCCGCTTGCGATCGGCGTCGCGATCGGGCGGCTCGGCTGCTATTTCGCGGGGCTCGAGGATTTCACCTATGGCACGCCGACCACGCTGCCCTGGGGCCACGATTTCGGCGACGGCATCCTGCGCCATCCGGTGCAGCTCTATGAGAGCCTGGCGATGGCGGCGTTCGCGGCCTTCTATGTCTGGACCGTTTTGAACCGCAACGCCGCTGTCATCACCAATGGATTCTACCTCGTGCTGTTCTACTACGGCCTGCAGCGCTTCGTGTGGGAGTTCATCAAGCCCTATGGCGCGCTGATCGGCCCGTTCTCGCTGTTCCACCTGCTGTCGCTGTTTGTCATGATTTATGCCGCCGTCATGCTGGCGACGGCCCCGAATGTGAGTGTGAAGCATGAACGCGCCGCTGCGTAAGTCCCGCCCTTACATCTTCTGGGGCCAGACCCAATCGTTGTGCGAGACCTGTCTGGCCCTGGTGCCGACCAAGATCCAGATATCAGGCAACGAGGTCTGGTACGAGAAACGGTGCAAGCAGCACGGCGTGCAATCGACGCTGGTCTCGACCGATGCGGCCTATTGGCGACTGTGCAAGGATTTCATCAAGCCCGGCGACCGGCCGCTCGCCTTCCAGCACCACACCGAATTCGGCTGCCCCTATGATTGCGGGCTGTGCCCGGACCACGAGCAGCACTCCTGCCTGGCGCTGATCGAGATCACCGAGCACTGCAACCTGACCTGCCCGGTGTGCTTTGCCGATTCCTCGCCGGCGCGGACCAGCTTCACGCCGCTGGCCAAGATCGAGAAGATGCTGGACGCGCTGGTGGCGAGCGAGGGCGAGCCCGATCTCGTGCAGATCTCCGGCGGCGAACCGACGCTGCATCCGGATTTCTTCGCCATTCTGGATGCGGTGCGCGCCCGCCCGATCCGCCACGTCATGATCAACACCAATGGGCTGCGAATCGCGCGCGAGCCGGAGTTCGTGGCGAAGCTTGCCGAGAACAAGCGCGGGCTGGAAGTCTATCTGCAGTTCGATTCGCTGAAGCGCGAGGCGCTGGTCAATCTGCGCGGCGCGGACCTGCGCAAGATCCGCCAGCAGGCGCTGGAGAATCTCGAGCGCGAGGGCGTCTCGACCACGCTGGTTGCGACCATCAAGCGCGGCGTCAACGATGCCGAGATCGGCGACATCGTCCGCCACGCGCTGACGTGGAAGTGCGTCCGCGGCGTCACGCTGCAGCCGGTACAGGACGCCGGCCGCAACGAGGATTTCAACAAGGACACCGACCGCATCATGCTGTCGGAGATCCGTCGGCGTGTGATCGAGACCGGGGTGTTTGGCGATAAAGACATGATCCCGCTGCCGTGCAATCCCGAGAGCATCTCGATCGGCTACGGCCTGCGCAACGGCGACAAGGTGCTGCCGCTGACCTCGCTGATCCCGCAGGAGCAGTTCGTCGCCGTGATGCCCAACACGATCAGCCCGGAGAAATATCCGGTGCTGCGGGAAAAGTTCGTCGACTTGTTTTCCCTGTCGTCGGGGCCGCTGAACACGTCAGAGCGGGTCTGCGAGCTGCTGTGCTGCCTGCCGAGCTTCGAGGTGCCGGACGGCCTGACTTACGAGAATGTGTTCCGCGTCACCATCGTGCAGTTTCTCGATCGCTTCAATTTCTGCGTCGGCAACGTCAAGCGAAGCTGCATCCACTTCGTCACCGAGAGCGGCGCGATCATCCCGTTCGACACCTACAATCTGTTCTATCGAGACGGAAAAATCGATGGCATCCGCGCCGCGATGACCGGCCAGACCTACCGGGAGGCACGGCAAAGCGAGGAGGTGCCGCAATGAGCGAGACCGGCGCACCGCTTTCGCCCCGCCCTCCGGCGCAGCGCAACGGCTGCGTGACCGCGCTGATGATCGTCGCCGGCGTCATTCTGCTGTTGCCCGGCCTCTGCGCGCTGCTCTTCGTATTTGCCGGCGTCGCCAAGATGGCGTCCGATGATCTTCAGTTCGTCGCCGCCTGCCTGCTTGTGGCGTGCGTCGGTGTGGCCCTGATCTGGTGGGCCATCCGCAGACCTGGCTCCTAGAGACGGCTCGCATCATGGACCCACGGGTGGACCAACAGCCATGAGCGAGACCAATCCTCCTCCTGTGCCGCCTGCACCAGCGCAGCCGCCCAACGCGCACGTCCCTCCGCTGCTCCCGCCGCAACGCGGCGGCTGTGCGACTGCGTTCATGGTGCTGTTCGGGCTGATCCTGCTACTGCCCGGGCTGTGCGCCCTCCTGTTCGGGATCGGTTCGCTGACCAACTCGAGCCTGGAGCCTGGCCTGCTGTTCCTGGTCCTGCTCGGCCTTCTGGTCGGGTTCGCCGGCATCATGCTGATCCGGGCTGCGATCAAGGGGCGGTAGCAGCAGGAGGCGCGACGAATCATGAGCAGCCAGGGCCAACCGCCGCCGAACAGCTCTTGGCAACCGCGCCAAACCAGCGGCTGTCTGACCTCGTTCATGCTGTTTCTGGGCGTCATCCTGCTGCTGCCCGGCGCGCTGTGTGCAGTCCTGATCGTCACCTCGGTCGAACCGGGCAGGGACCCATTCACGCCGGTGGTGATGTTGATCGCGCTTGGCGGCGTCGTATTGATCGCCTTGGCCCGTTCCCGGAAATGACGCCGGACACGGGGAACCTGCCAAAACCGGCCCTTCCGGCCCTAATTTCGATCGACCAAACCGCCAATAAATCATTGTTTTTTGGCGATTTCTGACTATATTGCGCCGCAACGCGCAAGGTGCCCGGTCCTGACGACCGGGCTTCCTTTTTGGGGTGATGCGTCCCCGTCAAATTTCTTGGGTATGAGCGTGATCCGGGCCCCGATTGGGCCACGCGAGCGAGCGGCCGGCCAAACTGGTCCGGCGAGATCGCGCATCTGACCATTGCACGACCAGAAGAAGAGCCATGAACCTTCGCAACGTCGCCATCATCGCCCACGTCGACCACGGCAAGACCACCCTCGTCGACCGCCTGCTGCAGCAATCCGGCACCTTCCGTGAGAACCAGAAGGTCACCGAACGCGCCATGGACTCCAACGACTTGGAGCGTGAGCGCGGCATCACCATCCTGGCCAAGGCGGCCTCGGTGCAGTGGAAGGACATCCGCGTCAACATCGTCGACACCCCCGGCCACGCCGATTTCGGCGGTGAGGTCGAGCGCATCCTCAACATGGTGGACGGCGCGCTGGTGCTGGTCGACGCCGCCGAGGGTCCGCTGCCGCAGACCAAGTTCGTGGTGTCGAAGGCGCTCAAGATCGGCCTCAAGCCGATCGTCGTGATCAACAAGGTCGACCGTCCCGACGCGCGCCCGACCGAAGTCATCAACGAGGTGTTCGACCTGTTCGCGGCGCTCGATGCCTCTGAGGAGCAGCTCGACTTCCCGATCCTGTACGGGTCGGCCAAGCAGGGCTGGATGGCGGAGAGCCCGGAGGGTCCGAAGGACCTCGGCATGCAGCCGCTGTTCGACCTGATCGTGCGCCACGTCGAGCCGCCGAAGGTCGAGGAAGGTCCGTTCCGGATGATCGGCACCATCCTCGAGGCCAACCCCTACCTCGGCCGCATCATCACCGGCCGCATCTCCTCCGGTTCGATCAAGCCGAACCAGCAGGTCAAGGTGCTGTCCGCCGACGGCAAGCAGATCGAGACCGGCCGCCTGACCAAGATCCTCGCCTTCCGCGGCCTCGAGCGCACCCCGCTCGAGGAAGCCGAGGCCGGCGACATCGTCGCGATCGCGGGCCTCACCAAGGGCACCGTCGCCGACACTTTCTGCGACCCCACGGTCGAGACGCCGCTGCCGGCGCAGCCGATCGATCCGCCGACGGTGTCGATGTCGTTCATCGTCAACAACTCGCCGCTCGCCGGCACCGAAGGCGACAAGGTGACCTCGCGCATGATCCGCGACCGCCTGATGCGCGAGGCCGAGGGCAACGTCGCGCTGCGCGTCGTCGAGGCCGCCGACAAGGATTCGATGGAAGTCTCCGGCCGCGGCGAATTGCAGCTCGCGATCCTGATCGAGACCATGCGCCGCGAGGGCTTTGAGCTCTCGGTGTCGCGCCCGCGCGTCGTGCTGCAGAAGGACGAGGCGACCGGCGCCTGGCAGGAGCCGATCGAAGAGGTCGTGATCGACGTCGACGAGGAGCATTCCGGCGTCGTCGTGCAGAAGATGAGCGAGCGCAAGGCCGAGATGATCGAGATGCGCCCGTCCGGCGGCAACCGCCTGCGGCTGGTGTTCTACGCGCCGACCCGCGGCCTGATCGGCTACCAGGGCGAACTGCTCACCGACACCCGCGGCACCGCGATCATGAACCGCATCTTCCACGGCTATGCCGCCTACAAGGGCGAGATCCAGGGCCGCCGCAACGGCGTGCTGATCTCCAACGACCA
>DASVOL010000704.1:0-3577 GCA_036383375.1 Bradyrhizobium sp.
GCTCGCCGCCAGGCTCGGCATCGAGTTCTCGCCGACCCACCGCCTCGTCTTCCTGTTCTATCTGATCCTGGCGATGGCGCTGCTCACCAACTGGGTGACGATCCGGCTGCGGCGGCTGCCGATCGGCCGCGCCTGGGAGGCACTGCGCGAGGACGAGGTCGCCTGCCGCGCGCTCGGCATCAACACCACGACCACCAAGCTGACGGCGTTCGCGACCGGGGCGATGTTCGGCGGCTTCGCCGGCGCATTCTTCGCCACGCGGCAGGGCTTCATCAGCCCGGAGTCCTTCACCTTCCAGGAATCGGCGCTGGTGCTGGCGATCGTCGTGCTCGGCGGCATGGGCTCGCAGCTCGGCGTCGCGCTGGCCGCGCTCGCCATGATCGGCGGCTTCGAGCTGTTCCGTGGTTTCGATCAGTACCGCATGCTGGTGTTCGGTATCGCGATGGTGCTGCTGATGATCTGGCGGCCGCGCGGGCTGATCGGCCATCGTGCGCCGACCGTGTTCCTGGAGCGCAACCAGGCGATCTCCTCCGACCTCGTCAAGGAGGGCCACGGATGAGCGGCGACCACATCCTCACCGTCGACCGCCTGATGATGCGCTTCGGCGGCATCGTCGCGGTCAACGAGCTCTCCTTTGCGGCCGAGCGGCGCAAGATCACCGCGCTGATCGGGCCGAACGGCGCCGGCAAGACCACCGTCTTCAACTGCATCACCGGCTTCTACCGGCCGAGCGGCGGCGCGATCCGCCTCGCCCATGATGACGGCCGCACCATCCAGCTCGAGCGGCTGAACGATTTCCGCATCTCCAAGCAGGCCAAGGTGGCGCGCACCTTCCAGAATATCCGGCTGTTTCCCGGCATGACCGCGCTGGAAAACCTGATGGTTGCCCAGCACAACGCGCTGATGCGCGCCTCGGGCCTGACGTTGCTCGGCCTGCTCGGCCTGCCGTCCTGGCGCGAGGCCGAGCAGCGCGCCATCGAGCTGGCGCGGACCTGGCTCAACCGCGTCGGCCTGCTCGACCGCGCCGACGACGCCGCGGGCAATCTGCCCTATGGCGACCAGCGGCGGCTCGAGATCGCGCGCGCGATGTGCACCGAGCCTGCGCTGCTCTGTCTCGACGAGCCGGCGGCCGGACTGAACGCGCGCGAGAGCGGCGGGCTCAACGAGCTCTTGCTCTCGATCCGCAACGAACAGGGCACCTCGATCCTCCTGATCGAGCATGACATGTCGGTCGTGATGGAGATCTCCGATCACGTCGTGGTCATGGACTACGGCGTCAAGATCGCCGAAGGCGCGCCGCAGGCCGTCCGCGACGACCCCAAGGTGATCGCCGCCTATCTAGGCGCCGACGAGGAAGAGGCGATCGCCGTGATGGAGAGCGGCACGTGAGCGCGGCAGTGGCAACCACACCCCTGCTCGCGGTGCGCGGCGTGCGCGCGGCGTATGGCAAGATCGAGGCGCTGAAGGGAGTCGACATCGAGATCAATCGCGGCGAGATCGTCGCCCTGATCGGCGCCAACGGCGCCGGCAAGTCGACGCTGATGATGACGATCTTCGGCCGGCCGCGCGCCCGCGCCGGCACCATCGAATTCGACGGCGACGACATCACCGGCGTGCCGACCCACGAGATCGCGCGGCTGCGGATCGCACAATCGCCCGAGGGCCGGCGGATCTTTCCGCGCATGAGCGTCGCGGAAAACCTGCAGATGGGCGCCGACGCCACCGAATGCAGCGAGGCCGAGCGCGAAGCCGGGCTGGAGCGCGTGTTTGCGCTGTTTCCGCGGCTGAAGGAGCGCATCGCACAACGCGGCGGCACGCTGTCCGGCGGCGAACAGCAGATGCTGGCGATCGGCCGTGCCCTGATGAGCCGGCCGCGCCTGCTGATGCTGGACGAGCCCTCGCTCGGCCTCGCGCCGCTGATCGCACGGCAGATCTTCGATGCCATCCGCACGCTGAACCGGCAGGACGGGCTCACCGTGCTGATCGTCGAGCAGAACGCCAACCATGCGCTGAAGCTCGCCCATCGCGGCTATGTCATGGTCAACGGCCTGATCACGCTGGCCGGAACCGGCGCCGAATTGCTGCAACGCCCCGAAATCCGCGCCGCCTATCTGGAAGGCGGCCGCCGCGGCTAGCTCGCCCTCGAGCGCCGCCCGTTGCAGCACGATGCGGCTGATACAGCGTCGATTTGCCTGAAAATTGCCGGTGACTTCGCCGCGAAATCAGCCGAGAATGCGCGCGGTTTTGGAGCCCGGCGTGCCGGGCTCTTCCGCAAGAGGCAACGACCACGAGGGACGTCTCATGAAATCACTGAAGCTGATCGGCCTGGCACTGGGCGCGTCGTTCGCATTATCGGCGAGCGCATTCGCGCAAGACATCACCATCGCAGTCGCGGGCCCGATGACGGGCTCCGAGTCCGCTTTTGGCCGGCAGATGAAGAACGGCGCCGAGCAGGCAGTCGCCGACATCAACGCCGCCGGCGGCGTGCTCGGCAAGAAGCTCGCGCTGGAAGCCGACGACGATGCCTGCGATCCGAAGCAGGCGCGCTCGATCGCGGAAAAGATCGGCTCCTCGAAGATCCCGTTCGTGGCCGGCCATTTCTGCTCGTCGTCGTCGATCCCGGCCTCCGAGGCCTATGCCGACGCCAACGTGCTGCAGATCACTCCGGCCTCGACCAACCCGCTGTTCACCGAGCGCAAGCTGTGGAACGTGGCGCGCGTCTGCGGCCGCGATGACCAGCAGGGCCTGGTCGCCGCCGACTACATCATGAAGAACTTCAAGGGCAAGAACGTCGCGATCCTGAACGACAAGACCACCTACGGCAAAGGCCTCGCCGACGAGACCAAGAAGGCGCTGAACAAGGCCGGCTTCCAGGAGAAGATGTTCGAGTCCTACAACAAGGGCGACAAGGACTTCAACTCGATCGTCTCGCGCCTGAAGCGCGACAATATCGATCTGGTCTATGTCGGCGGCTACCATCAGGAAGCCGGCCTGATCCTGCGCCAGATGCGCGACCAGGGCCTGCAGACCGTGCTGATGGCGGGCGACGCCATGAACGACAAGGAGTTCGCCTCGATCACCGGCCCCGCCGCCGAAGGCACGCTGTTCACCTTCGGCCCCGACCCGCGCAACAAGCCGACCGCGAAGGCGATCGTCGAGAAGTTCAAGGCCAAGAACATCGATCCGGAAGGCTACACGCTCTACACCTACGCCGCGATGCAGGTGTGGACCCAGGCTGTCGCCAAGGCCGGCACCACCGACGCCAAGAAGGTGATGGACACCATCAAGGCCGGCGACTGGGACACCGTGCTCGGCAAGATGGGCTTCGACGCCAAGGGCGACATCAAGGCGATCGACTATGTCGTCTACAAGTGGGACGCCAAGGGTAACTACACCGAGATCAATCCGAAGGGCTCCTGAGCCTCTTGCATCTGACCTGATCAGAGATACGAAACGCCCCGGTCCGCCGGGGCGTTTTGCTTATCCGCCGCGGCTGCTATACCGGATCGATCGGACAGCAGGCGGACGGACTCAAATCGTGAAAAACCTTCTCACCGATATTGCCGGCGTCAGCGTC
>DASVOL010000705.1:0-3253 GCA_036383375.1 Bradyrhizobium sp.
ATCTTCGCCGTCGCCAACCGTCACTGGGTGACGGTGTCGTTCGATCCTTTCAACTCTGTGACGCCGACGGTCGCGGTCACACTGCCGCTGTTCGTCGTCATCATCGCCTCGGCGATCCTCGGCGTGATCGCCGGCGGGATCGGAACCTGGTTCAAGCAAGGGCGCTGGCGCCGTGCCGCCCGGCAGCACGAGGCCGACGCCCGTCACGTCCGAGCCGAGCTCGCCGACCTCCGGGCCGCGGCCTCCCGGGACGACGCGCAGCGCCGTTCGGCCCCGGCCCAGCTGGGCTTTTACGGGGCCAATGGGCGAGACAAGCAGGGCGCGACGTTGTAGAACCCGCCCCGTCGGACCCGGGCCAGCCCCTGTTCCGGACGCCCGAAAACCCGTTTTGAGACCCGTTTCGAGACCATGCCCCTGCTCGTCAAAATCTGCGGCCTGTCCACGCGCGAGACGCTCGACGTCGCGCTCGAGGGCGGCGCTGACATGGTGGGGTTCGTGTTCTTTCCGCCGTCGCCGCGCCATATCAGCCTCGAGACCGCCCGCGAGCTCGGCAGCCGCGCCAAGGGCCGCGCTGTGAAAGTCGCGCTGACCGTCGACGCCGACGATGCGACCATCGAGAACATCATCGAGACGCTGCGGCCGGATATCCTGCAACTGCATGGCACGGAGACCACGGCACGGCTACGTGATCTCAAGCAGAAGTTCGGCCTGCCGCTGATGAAGGCGCTGCCGGTCGAGACCGCGGCTGACCTCGCGCCCCTCCCGGGCTATGCCGGCGTCGCCGACCGCCTCCTGTTCGATGCGCGCGCGCCGAAGGATGCCACGCGGCCGGGCGGTCTCGGCGCGCCGTTTGATTGGCACGTGCTGGAAAATCTCGATCTCGCGCTGCCCTACATGGTCTCCGGCGGGCTCAATGCCGATAACGTCGCCGAAGCTGTCCGCGTCACCCGCGCCGGCGGCGTCGACGTGTCGTCGGGTGTCGAGCGCACGCCCGGCATCAAGGATCCCGAGCTGATCCGCGCCTTCATCCGCGCCGCACGCGCAACCCAAAGAACGACCCAAGAACTGATGGTTCGATGAATTCAAACCTGCCCAATTCCTTCCGCAGCGGCCCCGACGAGCGCGGGCATTTCGGCATTTTCGGCGGACGCTTCGTCGCGGAAACGCTGATGCCGCTGATCCTCGATCTCGAAAAGGCCTATGCCGACGCCAAGGCCGATCCGGCGTTCCAGGCCGAGATGAACGTCTACCTGAAGGACTATGTCGGCCGGCCCTCGCCGCTCTATTTCGCCGAACGGCTCACCGAGCATCTCGGCGGCGCCAAGATCTATTTGAAGCGCGAGGAGCTCAACCACACCGGTTCGCACAAGGTCAACAACGTGCTCGGCCAGATCATGGTTGCGCGCCGCATGGGCAAGAAGCGCATCATTGCCGAGACCGGCGCCGGCCAGCATGGCGTGGCGACGGCAACGCTGTGTGCGCGCTTCGGGCTCGAATGCGTGGTCTATATGGGCGCGGTCGACGTCGAGCGGCAGCAGCCGAACGTGATCCGTATGGAGATGCTGGGCGCCAAGGTCGTCCCGGTGCAGTCGGGCGCGCGCACGCTGAAGGACGCGATGAACGACGCGCTGCGCGACTGGGTCACCAACGTGCACAACACCTTCTATTGCATCGGCACGGTGGCGGGTCCGCACCCCTATCCGATGATGGTGCGCGATTTCCAGTCGATCATCGGCCACGAGACGCGCACGCAGATGCAGGAGGCCGAGGGTCGCCTGCCGGACTCGCTGATCGCCTGCATCGGCGGCGGCTCCAATGCGATGGGCCTGTTCCATCCGTTCCTCGACGATCCCTCGGTCGAGATTTTTGGCGTCGAGGCTGCCGGTCACGGGCTGACGCAGCTCCATGCCGCCTCGCTCGCCGGCGGGCGTCCCGGCGTGCTGCACGGCAACCGCACCTATCTTTTGATGGACGCCGACGGCCAGATCGAGGAAGCGCATTCGATCTCGGCCGGCCTGGATTATCCCGGCATCGGCCCCGAGCACGCCTGGCTGCACGAAACCGGCCGCGTCAAATATCTCTCGGCGACCGACGAGGAGGCGCTGGCCGCATTCCAGCTGCTGTCGCGGCTGGAGGGCATCATTCCCGCGCTGGAATCCGCGCACGCCATCGCAAAGCTGTCCGAACTCGCGCCGCAGCGGCCGAAGGATCATTTGATGGTGGTCAATCTCTCGGGCCGTGGCGACAAGGACGTGCCGCAGGTCGGCGACATCTTGAAGGCGAGGCAGAAGTGACCACCCGTATCGACGCACGTTTCGCCGAGCTGAAGCAGCAGGGCCGCTCCGCTTTCGTCACCTTCGTGATGGCCGGCGACCCCGACGCAAAAACCTCGCTCGACATCCTCAAGGCGCTGCCGAAGGCCGGCGCCGACGTCATCGAGATCGGCATGCCGTTCACCGATCCGATGGCCGATGGCCCGTCGATCCAGGCCGCCGGCCTGCGCGCGCTCAAGGGCGGCATGACCTTGCGCAAGACGCTGGCGATGGTCCGCGACTTTCGCCAGGACGACGACACCACGCCGATCGTGCTGATGGGCTACTACAATCCGATCTACATCTACGGCGTCGAGAGCTTCCTGGCCGATGCCAAGACCGCCGGCGTCGATGGCCTGATCATCGTCGATTTGCCGCCGGAGGAAGACACCGAGCTCTGCATCCCCGCGCTGAAGGCCGGTTTGAATTTCATTCGCCTCGCGACGCCGACCACCGACGACAAGCGTCTGCCGGCGGTGCTCGCGAACACCTCGGGCTTTGTCTATTACGTCTCGATCACCGGCATTACCGGCGCTGCGACGGCGGATTCGAGCGCGGTTGCAGAAGCGGTCGCCCGCATCAAGCGGCACACCAAGCTGCCGGTCTGTGTCGGCTTCGGCATCCGCACTCCGGAAACGGCGCGCGCGATCGCCGAGAATGCCAATGGTGCCGTGGTCGGCACTGCGATCGTCGACGTGGTGCGCGCCAATCTCGATGCCGAAGGCCGCGCGACGCCGAAGACCGTGAGCGCGGTGGCGGACCTGGTGTCCGCGCTGGCGCAGGGGGTCCGCGGCGCCAAGCAGGCCGCTGAATAAGCCACATTTTGCGGCAACAAGGCCGCCAACGGCGGCTTGCCGGGTTCGCCCGGCCCGCCATATATCCAGCTGGTGCGGGACCGACCCGCATTTCGGAGCGAACCATGAACTGGCTCACCAACGTCG
>DASVOL010000706.1:0-2064 GCA_036383375.1 Bradyrhizobium sp.
AAATCGTTGCGGAAGAACGCCAGCAGCAACGCATAGGTCATCGCCTGCGTGATGATCGACAGATAGACGCCGGTGACGCGCGAGCGGAACGCCAGCCAGCCGAAGCAGAAGGCAAGCAGGCCCGGCACCAGCAGCACCATCAACGCAGCGACCCAGAACTTGTCGAAGCCGTACCAGTACCAGGGCAGCTTGTCCCAGTTCAGGAACACCATGAAGTCGGGCAGGATCGGGTTGCCGTAGACGCCGCGGCTGCCGATCTGCCGCATCAGGTACATGCCCATCGCGTAGCCGCCGAGCGCGAAGAATGCGCCATGGCCGAGCGAGAGAATGCCGCAATAGCCCCAGATCAGATCGATCGAGAGCGCGAGAATGGCGTAGCAGACATATTTGCCCCACAGCGCCACCAGATAGGTCGGCACCTGGAACATCGAGCCCTGCGGCAGCAGCAGGTTCGACAGCGGGATCAGCACGCCGACCGCGGCGACGAGCAGGACGAACGCGGTCGCGGCGCGGTCGAGCGAACGGGTCAGGATGTGCGGCGTCATGCTTCCACCGCCCGGCCCTTGAGCGCGAACAGGCCGCGCGGCCGTTTCTGGATGAACAGGATGATCAGCACCAGGATCGCGATCTTGCCGAGCACCGCACCTGCCACCGGCTCCAGGAACTTGTTGGCGATGCCGAGCGTGAAGGCGCCGACCAACGTGCCCCAGAGATTGCCGACGCCGCCGAACACCACGACCATGAAGCTGTCGATGATGTAGCTCTGGCCGAGATTCGGGCTGACATTGTCGATCTGCGACAGCGCCACGCCGGCAATGCCGGCGATCCCCGAGCCGAGGCCGAAGGTCAGCGCGTCGACGCGCGAGGTGGCGATCCCCATCGAGGCCGCCATGCGGCGGTTCTGCGTCACTGCCCGCATCTCGAGCCCGAGCGCGGTGTAACGCAGCATCGCGAGCAGGATGGCGAACACCGCAAGCGTGAAGCAGAGGATCCAGAGCCGGTTATAGGTGATGGTGATCTGGCCGAGCTCGAAGGCGCCGCTCATCCAGGACGGGTTGCCGACCTCGCGGTTGGTCGGGCCGAACGCGGTGCGCACCGCCTGCTGCAGCACCAGCGACAGGCCCCAGGTCGCGAGCAGCGTTTCCAGCGGACGGCCGTACAGGAAGCGGATGATGGTGCGCTCGATCACGACGCCGATGAGGCCCGCGACCAGGAAGGCGAGCGGCACCGCGATCAGCAGCGAATAGTCGAACAGCGCGGGATAGCGGGTGCGGATCACCTCCTGCACCACGAAGGTGGTGTAGGCCCCGAGCATCACCATCTCGCCATGCGCCATGTTGAAGACGCCCATCACGCCGAAGGTGATGGCGAGCCCGATTGCGGCGAGCAGCAGCACCGAGCCGAGCGACAGGCCATACCAGGCGTTCTGCACCATCGACCACATCGCAAGATTGCTCTGGATCGAGGTGACGGCCGCCGCCGCCGCCTTGGTGACCGGCGGTGGCTGGTCGCCAAGCCCGGTGAGCAGCGCCAGCGCTTCCTGGTCGCCGCGCGCCTTGACCACGGCGACGGCGTCGAGCTTGTCGCTGTCGGATGCATCCGGCCTGAACAGGATGATGGCGGCGCGCGCCTCGGCGAAGGCCTGCTTGATCGATTTGACGCTCTCCTTGGCGAGCGCGCCCTCCACCGTCGGCAGCAGGTTCTCCTCGTGGCTCTTGAACACCGATTGCGCAGCCGCGAGCCGCTTGGCCGGATCCGATGACAGCAGCGTCAGGCCGCCGAGCGCGGCTTCCACGGTGCGGCGCAGGCGGTTGTTGAGGCGAACCGCTGCGGCATTGTCGGGCAGCTTGTCGACGGCAGCGCCGGTCGCGGCGGCGATGATCTTGCCGTCGGTCTGCGTGATGAAGACCTTCTTGCTGTCGGGATCGGCCGACAGCCGGCCGTCCTGCAGCGCGCCGATGATGCGCGGAGCCAGCGCGTTGCCCGATGCGGCAATCTCGCCGATCGCGGCCTCGGTGTCGGAGAACTCGTCATTGGCGAATTTGGCGACCGAATCCTCGAACG
>DASVOL010000707.1:0-5240 GCA_036383375.1 Bradyrhizobium sp.
ACCGTCATGACCGACAGCAGCGACCACATCAGGATGGCGGTCAGTCCGACAAGGGTCGCGGTACGGGTCGTCATTACGGCATATCCGGCGCGGCCGGACACAAGCGCAAGGCGCTCAAGGTGCCGCAGCCATCTACATCATCGTTTCGGCTGCCCCTTGTACAGACGAAAATGCCCGGCACAAGGCCGGGCATCACGACGTGATTGATGGCGCCTGCGACGCGGCGACGCTTCTCGCGTCAGGCGTGATACTGGCCGCCGTTCACGGTCAGCGTCGAGCCGGTGATGAAGCCGGCGTCGTCGGCGGCGAGGAAGACCACGGCGCGCGCGATCTCCTCGGGTTCGCCGAGCCGGTTGACCGGAATCTGCGGGATCACGTTCTTCTCGAGCACGTCCTTCGGCACCGCCTGCACCATCTCGGTGTTGATGTAGCCCGGGCAGATCACGTTGACGGTGATGCCGCCCTTGGCGTTCTCCAGCGCCAGGGCCTTGGTGAAGCCAATATCGCCGGCCTTTGCCGCCGAGTAGTTGACCTGACCGAACTGACCTTTCTGGCCGTTGATCGAGGAGATCGAGATGACGCGGCCGAACTTGCGGGCGCGCATGCCCTCGATCACCTGGCGCGTCATATTGAACAGCGAGCCGAGGTTGGTGTTGATCACGGCATTCCACTGCTCCAGCGTCATCTTGTGGAATGCGGTGTCCTTGGTGATACCGGCATTGTTGACGAGCACGTCGACCGGGCCGAGATCGGCCTCGACCTGCTTCACGCCGGCCGCACAAGCGTCGAACGATGAGACGTCCCACTTGTAGACCGGGATGCCGCTCTCCGCCTTGAACTTCTCCGCCGCGGCGTCATTGCCGGCGTAGCTTGCCGCCACCTTGTAGCCCGCCGCTTTCAGCGCCTTGCTGATTGCAGCTCCAATGCCCCGCGTTCCGCCCGTCACCAATGCAACACGTGCCATGTCCGTCTCCTCCTTGGCCGTCTTTTATAACCGGATCGCTCCGGTCTCCGCACTCACCAACAAACCGCGATGAGATCAGGCTGAATCGTCATCGCGCTTTGGCTCCCTTCTCTTGAGCATGATCTTTTCGGAAAACCGCTTCACACTTTTCCGGATCATGCTCCCGAAACAAAAATGCCCGGCGCAAAGCCGGGCATCTTTTCTATCAGTTCGCGCCGTGGTTGACAGATGATCTTTTCATCACCTAACCGACCTCGCTGCCTCTTGTTCAGTCGCGTGCAACGCACATAGCGATGCCCATGCCACCGCCGATGCACAGCGTCGCGAGGCCCTTCTTGGCGTCGCGCTTCTGCATTTCGTGCAGCAGCGTCACAAGGACGCGGGCGCCCGACGCGCCGACCGGATGGCCGATCGCGATCGCGCCGCCATTGACGTTGACCTTGGCCGGATCCCAGCCGAGGTCCTTGTTGACGGCGCAGGCCTGCGCGGCGAACGCCTCGTTGGCCTCGATCAGGTCGAGGTCGGCGATGTTCCAGCCGGCCCGCTTCAGCGCGGCGCGCGAGGCGGGGATCGGCCCCGTGCCCATGATCTTGGGGTCGACGCCGGCCTGGCCCCACGAGACGATGCGGGCGAGCACCTTCTTGCCCTGCTTGGCGGCTTCCTTGGCGGTCATCAGAACGACGGCGGCGGCGCCGTCATTGATGCCCGAGGCGTTGCCGGCAGTGACGGTGCCGTCCTTCTCGAAAGCCGCGCGGAGCTTGGCCATCGCATCGAGGGTGGCGCCATGACGCGGATACTCGTCGGTGTCGACCACGATGTCGCCCTTGCGGGACTTGATGGTGACCGGGACGATCTCGTCCTTGAACCTGCCGGCCTTCTGCGCCGCCTCGGCCTTGTTCTGCGAACCGACCGCGAACTCGTCCTGCTGCGAGCGGGTGATCTGGTACTGCTTGGCGACGTTCTCGGCGGTGTTGCCCATGTGGTAGCCGTTGAAGGCATCCCACAGGCCGTCCCTGATCATGGTGTCGATCAGCTCGAGGCCGCCCATCTTGACGCCGCCGCGCAGATATTGCGCATGCGGGGCCATGCTCATCGATTCCTGGCCGCCCGCGACCACGATCGACGAGTCGCCGTTGAGCAGCGCCTGGTAGCCGAGCGCCACCGTGCGCAGGCCCGAGCCGCAGAGCTGGTTGACGCCCCAGGCCGGGCTTTCCACCGGGATGCCGGCCGCGATCGAGGCCTGGCGGGCCGGATTCTGGCCCTGCGCCGCCGTCAGGATCTGGCCCATGATGACTTCGGAGACCTGACCACCCTCGACGCCGGCACGCTCCAGCGCCGCCTTGATGGCGATCGCGCCGAGGTCGTGGGCCGGCGTGGTGGCGAACGCGCCGTTGAAGCTACCGACGGGGGTGCGGGCGGCGCTGACGATGACGACATCGTCTGACATGGACATCTCCTATGGGTTGTCGCTGGGTTTCTCGACGGCGGGCGGCCGGTTTGGCGGGCCTGTCTCTTGACGACTATCCTGTAAACCTCGTCGAGACATGTCAATCGAACTGTCGCGCAAATCGCGCCGCGACGCACTCAAAATGGCGCTCTTGGCACATTCCTGAGCAAATCCTATGCTTTGGAATTAACCGCACAGCACAAAACGGTAGCCGAAGCGCTTTGAAAATG
Organism: Bradyrhizobium sp.; assembly: GCA_036383375.1. GTDB lineage: Bacteria > Pseudomonadota > Alphaproteobacteria > Rhizobiales > Xanthobacteraceae > Bradyrhizobium. The sequence goes on from DASVOL010000707.1 coordinate 2,642, forward strand.
CTTACCTTTGCTGCGATGCGTTGCATTTAGCCCAGCGGCGATGCTGCCGGGTTCCAGGTCCTTCGGTGTTGAAGTGTGAGCCCATGGCAAAATCTGAACAACCGACCACGATCAAGAAATACGCGAACCGGCGGCTCTATAATACCGGTACGAGCACCTATGTGACGCTCGAGGATCTCGCGGCGATGGTGAAGGAAGGCGAGGATTTCCTCGTCTATGACGCCAAGACCGGCGACGACATTACCCGCTCCGTGCTCGCGCAAATCATCTTCGAGCAGGAAAACAAGGCCGGGCAGAACCTGCTGCCGACCACCTTCCTGCGCCAGCTGATCCGGTTCTACGGCGACAGCATGCAGATGGTGGTGCCGAAATATCTCGAGCAGTCGATCGATACGCTGACCCGGGAACAGGAGAGATTTCGCAAGCAGATCGCGGGCGCCCTGAGCGGGACGCCGTTTGCACCGCTGGAAGAACAGGTCCGCCGCAACATGGAGCTGTTCCAGCAGACCTTCTCGATGTTCAAGCCGTTCGTGCCGCCGCGCGGCGGTACTGAGGCCGAGAAGGTGCCGGAGCCCGCGGCCGACGACGGCAACATCGACGACCTTCGCCGCCAGATGAAGGACATGCAGGAACGCCTCGAGCGCATGTCGCAGCCGGCGAAGAAGGACGAGTAGGCGTAGCGTCGCGCAGCGCGTTCAGCTTTGTGATCCGTCACCCTGAGGAGCGCGCACAGCGCGCGTCTCGAAGGGTCGACGGCCTCGCTCGTGCAGCAAGGGAATTGAGTGCGCCTGCACATCCGGGCCGTGCATCCTTCGAGACGCGCTACGCGCTCCTCAGGATGACGGCTCTATAGTGGCCCGTCGTCCCAACCGGCGGCCGGCATGGCCTTCTCCGCCGGCCCGTTTCACGGCCGGACCGCCATCATTTCGCGAATTTGCTGACGGCGGCACTTTGGGCCGGCGTCAGGCGCCGCCGAACATGCTCTTGCGCACGATCGCGTGTACGCCCCAATTGCCGTCGGCAACCTGCGTGACGCCGAAATCGACGCCGAGCGAGATCAGCGCCAATGTCTCGTCCTCGCTGAGGCGATAGCACTCCATCAAAAATTTGCGCGTCGCCCGAAACGCATTGCGCAGCGCGAGGTCGACCGACGAGCGCTGGTAGATCTCCGACTGCGCGTTGCGGCCGAGCTCGCGCAGGTAATTGCCGTAACTGAAGCCGTGCAGGATCCACGCCTCCGGCGTTTCCAGCAGCGGATGCGCAAGCCCCTCGACATGCGGCTTGGTTTCCTTGCCGCTCTTGTGCACGACGAACCGAAACTGGCCGGTGAGCGATAGTTCGAGCGCAGTGCCGTTGACCTCGCCATCGCCTTGCGCGAAATGCGGATCGCCGATCGAGAACAATGCGCCGGGCACGGCGACCGGCAGATACAGTGTAGTGCCCTTGGTGGCGCGCCAATTGTCGACATTGCCGCCGAAATAGCCGGGCGGAATCGAATCGATGATGTCGGATTCGCGCGGCGCCACGGCCATGAAGCCGAAATGCAATCGCGCCGGAATCCGCACGCCGGCGAGCACGCCACGCTGCTTCTCGATGGTCGCGTGATCGACCGGCACGCCCGGATAATCCATCGTCTCGTGGCGCACGCCGAACGGATCGGTCTGCGGCGTCCAGCGATAGGAATAGACAGCCTCGGCCCATTCCGCGCGCGCATCCGTCTCGAAGATCGTGATGGTCTCGCGCTTGGCCGGCGGCTCGATCAAATCGTTGTATTGAAAGCCCCACCAGGCCGCGGCATTGCTGCCGAACGACTTGCCGGCGAAGGCCGGATTGGCCGAAGGCCGCGGCCAGATATCGAGGATCTGCACCTCGAGCACGTCGCCCGGCTCCGCGCCGCAGACATGGATCGGGCCGGTGCAGATGTGCACGCCGAACCCTTCGCCGGCGCCGCGGCCGAAGATCGAACCGTCCATCGGGCCCGCGCCACGCCGTTCGACCGACTTGCCCTCGGCGGTCCAGCGAAACACGCTCTCCGCGCCGGGATCGCCCTTGATCATGCGCTCGTAGTCGTCGAAGGCGTGCTGGGTCAGCGTCTCGATCGTCACGACCGCGCCCGACTGCACGCTCATGACCGGCGGAATGGCGCGGCTGAGATAGCCCCAATGGGCGGTCTCGCGGGACACCTTGAGATGGTGATGCGAAGCGCCCCGCCCCTCCGGCGCCGCTGCGGGCGGCTCGACCGGCAGAGCCGGCTCTTGTTGCGGAATGATCTCACGTGCCGCCGGGCTCGGCGCCAGCCGGAGCACCGTTGCGGTGCCGCGCGCCAATCGCGGCCGGCCGCGGGTCCGCTCGCTCTCCACATCGCGCGGCACGGCCTTGCGGAAGTCGCGCGGCGAGGTGCCGTAGGTCGCGCTGAACATGCGGCTGAAATGCGCCTGATCGGTGAAGCCCCAGCGGTAGCTGATCTCGGCGATGCGCTGGTCGGCATAGTTCGGATCGATCAGATCGTTGCAGCAGCGCTCCAGCCGGCGCTCGCGCACATAGGCCGAGAAGGTCGTGCTCTGCCGCTCGAACAGCCGTTGCAGATAGCGTTGCGACA
>DASVOL010000708.1:0-18023 GCA_036383375.1 Bradyrhizobium sp.
GGTCGACGAGACCATCCGCTCACTGCGCGATCTCGGACTGTCAGCGGAGAGGAAGAGCGACGCGCGGCCGGGCGTTCCGGACCTGGTGGAGGTCGTCGTTGCCGGGCACACGCTGCACCTCGTGCCGGAGATGGCGATGCCGGGCCCCGGTTTCCGCACCTCGGGCGTCATTCCGACACGCCTCGGACATGTCGCCTTGATGGCGCCGGAGGCGGATAAGCTGATCAAATTCTGTTCGGCGATCGGGTTTCGCGCAACCGATTGGTTCGAGGGAATAGCCACGTTTCTGACCTGCAACCACGATCACCACGTGCTCAACATCATCGCGGCACCGGAGGCGCGTGTTCATCATCTCGCCTTTGAGCTGCGCAGCCGCGCCGCGCATCACGATGCCGCGGATTTTCTGGCGACGACAGGCCATCCGATGCTTTGGGGCCCGTCGCGGCACACCGCGGGCCACAACCTCGCCTCTTATCATTATGACCCCAGTCGCTTCCTGATCGAGCTCTACTCCGACATGGATGTGCTCGTACCAGAACTCGATATTTTCGAGCCACGGCCGTGGCACCAGGCATTTCCGCAACGTCCCCGCGTGTGGACGATCGACCAGCTCACCACGTGGGGAACCCGCTTCGAGTTCGATCTGAAGACGGCGTAGCGCCCGGCCGTTTGCCGATCGAAAACCAAACCGCGAGGAAACAGATGCCACGGCACGCGCGCGAGGCGAGATCCGCTTGTTTGGGTGTTGCGCTGACGATCCTCGTCGGCCTCACCGTTGCGGCGCCAGGCTCGGCTCACGAGGAGAAGCGCTACGATACCGGCGCATCCGATACGGCGATCAGGATCGGCAACACGGCTCCCTATAGTGGACCGCTGTCCTCGAATGGCATCATCGCCAGGACGGAAGCCGCCTACTTCAAGATGATCAACGATCAGGGTGGGGTGAACGGCCGCAAGATCGAGTTCATCTCCTATGATGATGCCTATAGTCCCCCGAAGACCGTTGAGCAGACCCGCAAGCTGATCGAAAGCGACGAGGTGCTGCTGCTCTTCAATCAACTCGGCACGCCGACCACCATGTCGGTCATCAAATATGTCAACGCCAGGAAGGTGCCGCAGCTGTTCATCGCGGCCGGCGCAACCGTGTTCGGCGATCACAAGGCATATCCCTGGTCGATGGGCTTTCAGCCGAGCTACCAGAGCGAAACGCGCATCTACGGAAAATACCTGCGTGAAAATTATCCGAGCGGAAAGATCGCCGTCCTGTCGTCCAATGACGACTTCGGGCGGGACAACATCAAGGGCCTGAAAGATGGTCTCGGCGATGCCGCCGGCAACATCGTCGCCGAGGTCACCTATGAGACAAGCGCACCGACGATCGATTCCGAACTCGTGAAGCTGAAATTCTCGGGCGCCGGCATCTTCGTCAATTTCGCCTCCGCGAAATTCGCGGCCCAGGCCATTAAGAAGGCGGCCGAGATCGGCTGGAAGCCGGTGCAGATCCTGCATGGAAACTCGCAGTCGATCAGCGCCGTGCTGAAGCCCGCCGACCTCGAGAACGCCAGGGACATCATCACCGCAGGCTACAGCAAGGACCCCGCGGATGCCGCCTGGAAGGATGACCCCGGCCTGAAGCGATTCTCCGACTTCATGGCCAAGCACATGCCCGGCGAGGACCAAGACAACTCTTACGTCGTCTATGGCTACAACGCTGCGCAGGCGCTGGTTGACGTGCTCAAGCAATGCGGGGACGACCTGACGCGCGCCAAACGTCATGAAGCAGGCCGAGGCTCTGAACGGAGTTCACCTCGACATGCTGCTTCCGGATATCGCGTTGACGACGTCGCCGAGCGACCACTACCCGATCGAGCGCATGCAATTGCAGAAGTTCGACGGGCAGAACTGGGTGCGATTTGGCTCCGGCGTTGAAGGGACGCTGGACAAGAAGTGAAAGGCGCTCGGCGGTGGCTCTCGATGATCAACGAGGCCGATTTCTCGGCAATGGCTCTGTTGGTCGGGCTTGGTCTGGGAAGGCCGACAATTGCTTTGTCTTTCAACGGGATTGCCGGACCCTTCCCGGTCGCCACGACACGCTCCCTGAACGCCGATTAACGCTTGCTTAGGCGCGGCCAATCTACCCTGCAAGCGAGGATTGCAGGGACCAACGGATGTCACTATTCGAGAACGCGCCGGAGCCAACGCTTCCCGATGTGATGCGTTCCGCCGACGAAACACGCCTGCTGCCGGTCCTCAGCGTGGCGACGCTGTTCGTATCCGCGCTGCTGCTGTTCCTGATTCAGCCGATGTTCGCCAAGATGGTGCTGCCGAAGCTCGGTGGCGCGCCTTCGGTCTGGTCGGTGGCGATGGTGTTCTTCCAGGCCGTCCTGCTCGCCGGCTATGCTTATGCACATCTGCTCGGCCGGTTGTTCGGGCCGCAGCGCGCCGGGCTCGTCCACCTGCTCCTGCTCGCCGTCACGGCCTTGACCTTGCCGATCGCGATCGCGCCCAATTGGGGGACGCCGCCCGCAGATGGAACCGCGCTCTGGCTGTTCGGGCTGTTCGCCGCGTCAATCGGCCTGCCGTTCTTCGCGTTATCGGCCAGCGCCCCGTTGCTGCAGAGCTGGTTCGCCGGCAGTGGCCATCGTGATGCCGACAATCCCTATGTGCTCTATGCCGCGTCGAATCTCGGCTCGTTCGCGGCTCTGTTTGCCTATCCTGTCGTGGTCGAGCCGCTGCTGGCGCTGAAGATGCAGGCGAGCATCTGGTCGGTCGGCTTTGCCGTCCTGGCGTTGCTTGTCACGGCGGTTGCCTTCGTACTCAGACGAGGTCATGCCACCGTAACGGCGGCGCCGCCGCCCGAGACGTCGGTCGTCAGCGCGGCCGACAGGCTGCTGTGGATCGCGCTGGCGGCCGTTCCATCCGGGCTGGTCATCGCGGTGACCGCGTACCTGACGACCGACGTTGCGGCAGCGCCCTTTCTCTGGGTCATTCCGCTGGCGCTCTATCTGTTCACCTTCGTTGTCGTGTTCCGCGATCGGCCGTGGATCAGCCACGCGACCGTGGTGCGCCTGGTTCCGTTCGCCGTGGCGCCCCTTGCGATCAGTCTGGTCGGCGCCAAGGTGTTCTGGTTCACGACGATCGTGCTCAACCTCGTCGTGTTCACGCTGTTGGCGCTGCTCTGTCATGGCGAGCTCTATGCCCGGCGTCCGCACCCGCAACGCCTGACGGAGTTCTTCCTGTGCACCTCGTTCGGCGGGGTGCTGGGCGGCGCCTTCGCGGGACTGCTGGCGCCGCAGATTTTTTCCGGCAACTACGAATATCCGATCCTGATCGCGCTCGCATTGCTGGCGCTCCCCGGCATGTTCGCAGGCGGCGCGCGCCAGACGCTGATCAAGGCGGCGCCATGGCTGGCAGTGGCGATTGCGCTGGCCATGGTCTGGTACGTGACTCAGCTGCAGCTCCCGGCCTCCGTCGAATTGCCGTTCAAGGGCCTGTTGATCCTGCTCACGGCCTGCATGCTGTTTCTGCGGCAACGGCCGGTGACATTCGCCGGATTGGCGGTAACCGGCCTGATGCTGACGACGTTCTGGCGTCCTGGCATGGCTCCGATCGAGACCGCGCGCAGCTTCTTCGGGGTCCACACGGTGGTCGACCTCGCGGACGGCAGCGCGCGGCTGCTGTTCCACGGTAACACGATGCATGGCGCGGAGCGGCTGCGCAACGAGGATCGCACGTCTGTCGAGGGAGCGCCTGAGCCTCAGAGCTACTACTACCCCGGCAGCCCGCTGGCCGAAGGGATCGCTGCGGCACGCAGCGCGCATGCGAGCTTCGAGCGAGTTGCGGTCGTTGGTCTCGGTACTGGCTCGCTTGCCTGCTACCTTCACGGCGAAGAGAGCTGGACCTTCTTCGAAATCGATCCCGAGGTGATCCGGATCGCAAGCAATCCAACCTTCTTCACGTTCCTGTCGCGCTGCGCGCCGAAGGCCGGCCTCGTGCTCGGCGATGCGCGTCTCACACTGCAGGCTTCACCCGATCGCTACGACCTGATCGTCCTGGACGCCTTCTCGTCGGACAGCATTCCCGTCCACCTGCTGACGCGTGAGGCGATCGCCGGCTTTGTGTCGAAACTGGCGCCGCACGGGGTCATCCTCGTGCATATCTCCAACCGGCATCTCGATCTCGCGCCGATCATGGCGAATATCGCGCAGTCCCAGGGGTTGATCGCACTCTTCAAGGAAGCGAATCCCGTCGGCGACGTGATGACCACGCTCCGGACGGCGTCCCGGGTGGTGATGCTTGCGCGCACGCCTGAAGATGCCGGCGAGGCGGCCCGGCACTGGGCCGTCATGTCGCCGGATCCGGCCAGCGCACTCTGGACGGACGATTACTCGAATCTCCTTGGCCCCATGCTGCGGGCGAAGTTCGGCTTCTGAACGCGCGTAGATGGTGCGCACGGCCGTCTTCCACGGTCATGCGCGCTGCGGCACGACCGGGAATCGGACAGCCCGGATTGGCTAAAGGAGTATTAAGAGCCATGTCCGATTTTCGTCGGTCGCGCAGAACTGACATTAAACTGTCACGCTGTAGGAATCGGGGAAGCTTGCCACGAGCGGCGTGAGGACAACATGACGGCCTTCATCACTTGGAAGGCGGAAGTTGGAATATCCTCGCAAATGAGGCCGGCACCGGATGAGTGCCAAGCGTGCCCGGATGGTCTCCTGAAGCGCTTTGCGCGCGACCAGGCCGGCAGTTACGCGATTATCATCGCCTTGCTGATGCCAGTCCTGGTCGGGACCGCAGGACTCGGTACCGAGGTCGCGTGGTGGTTCTACAAGCGCAAGAACATGATGAGTGCCGCCGACTCGGCAGCTGTCAGTGCAGCCACCGCCGGCACCAATTTCGCGACCGAAGCCAACGCCATCACGACGTTCTACGGCTACGCGAACGGGATCAGCAACGTCACCGTGACGGTGAACCAGCCGCCATCCACGGGAGGCTTCACTTCCAGCTCCCAGGCGGTCGAAGTCATCATCACCCAGCCGCAAGCGCGGCTCATGTCGGCGTTGTTTGGCTCCGGGGCGGTGCCGGTCACGGCCCGTGCCGTCGCACTGGGCAATGTCGGGACAGGCTGCGTGCTGGCGCTCGACCCGACCGCTAATCCTGCCGTGACGGTGAAGGGCAGCACTCAGCTCAACCTGATCAATTGCAACCTCTATGACGACTCCAACGCCGGCTCGGCACTCAATGTCAGCGGCTCGGCAACGGTATCTGCGGCCATGGTTGGGACCGTCGGCGGGGTTTCCGGGGCGAGCAGCATCACGGCGACCAACGGCATTCGGACCGGCATCAGGGCAATCGGCGATCCCTATGCCAACGTCACGCCCACGATGCCGACATGGTGTGACTACTCGAACAAGTTCAACGTGAAGGGAACGACGACCCTCAGTCCGGGCAGCTATTGCGGTGACATCTCGGTGGCCGCGGGTGCCACGCTGACATTCAATCCGGGGATCTATTATTTCAACGGTGCGAACCTGTCGGTGGCCGGTAACGCCACGATCACGGGAACAGGCGTCACCCTGGTGTTTACCGGCTCGGCCGGCAACTGGGGCTCGGCGACGATCGGAAGCAACGCCAATGTCAGCCTCACGGCGCCGACGAGCGGCGTGACCGCGGGAATCGCGATCTATGGCGACCGCAGGATGCCGGTCGGCAGCAGCTTCAACCTGACGGGTGGCGGCACGCAGAACCTGCAAGGAGCGGTTTATTTGCCGAAGGCGGCGCTGAGCTTCAGCGGCGGCAACGGCACAAGCACGACATGTACGCAAATCATTGCCGACACGATCTCGATCGTCGGAAATTCCAATGTTCAGGTCAATTGCGCCGCGATGGGCGGCAATGCCATCGGTACGGCGACAGCGCAGCTTGTTGAGTAAGCTGGAGTGATGAGATGAAAACGGGCACGACAGGTGGTGAGCGCCGTTCTCAACGGCGTCGCATGTTTTTCCGTCGCAGGTTCGGAAATGACACGCGCGGTGTCGCGGCGATCGAATTCGGCGTCCTGGTTCCGCTGCTTTCGCTGATGGTCGTTTCGGTGACCGATATCGGCCTTGCGATCTACCGCAAGATGCAGGTGGAGGGGTCGTCGCAAGCAGGCGTCGAATATGCCATCGCGCATGGCTTCGACGCCAATGCGATCTCGACGGCCGTGACAGCCGCGACGAATTCCAACGCGATCAACGCCTCGCCTGTTCCGATCAAGTTTTGCGGGTGTGCGACCAGCTCGGGCGTCACCAGCATGACCTGCGGGGGAGTGTGTCCGGGAGGTGGAATGGCGGGCACATACACCATCGTCTCCGCGCAAGGCAGCTACTCGACCATCATCAACTATCAGGTCGTTCCGAACACCTATGTCATCAGTACGCAGTCGACAGCGAGGCTGCAGTGAAGCACGCATCGGTGACACGCGCATTCTTGCCCGACCGGAGCGGGGCGTCGGCACTCGAATTCGGCCTGATCGCGCCGTTCTTCTTCGCGTTTCTGTTCGGCGTGATCGAATTCGGTCTGCTGATGTGGACGCAGGTGGGAATGCAGCACGCGGTCGCGGTCACGGCGCGATGCGCCAGCGTCAATACCGCGCTTTGCCCGACCAGCAATCCGAGCGCGATTGCCACCTACGCAACCCAGCAGGCATTTGGACTGAGCCTGCCGTCCTCGACGTTCACCTACAGCGCCGCGGCGTGCGGCAGCCAGGTCAGCGCGAACTATCAATTCCAGTTTCCGCAGATCCTCAATCTGGCGCCGTTCACGCTGACGGCCGCGGCCTGCTTCCCGGTCTGAAAGTTCGCCTCTCGCGGCGCGCCGCAAGGATATCGGCGCCCCATGCCCGGGGCGCCGATAAGCAGGCCATTCGGTGCGTTGGTCCCTTTGCGCCTTACTTCAGCTTCAGGGCCTCGACACCTTCGTCACGAACCGCCTGCAGGCTGCGCGGATTGAGGTCGAGCGCACGAAGGATCGTCGGCGCGATCTGGGTGGTGAAAGCCGTCTCCTCGACGACCCTCGCATGCTTGATGTGCGGCGAAGACAGCAGCAGCAGCACGTTGCGATCGTCCTTGGAGAAGCCGCCATGCTCGGCGAGCTTGCTGCCGCCGGTGCAGATGACGCCATGATCGGTGATGGCGATGAAATCAGGCACCCGGCTGTTGTGGAACGGATCCTCGTAGAGCCTGGTCAGTTCGTCGCGGTCGAGCAGCTTCTGGATATGCAGGTCGGCGGCGTGGGCGAGGATGTAGGCCTTGGCATCTGCGTAGTAGGGATGGCCGGTCGCCGGATTGGTCGCCTGTTGCAGCTCCGGCGACAACCACACCAGCGCTTCGTCATCGCAGATCTCGAAGCCGTTGGTGCCGAAGCCGGGCGCCTGGCTGTACAGCGCGTCGGAAATCGCCACGCGGTCCTTGACGTCGATCGGCGACTGGCCGTGCTTGGCGCTGACGATGATCAGCGTCGAGTCGTAGAGGTTCTGCGCCTTGAGTTCGTTGACGAACTTGCCGAGCGCATCGTCGACGAACTGGAATTGCAGCGTGAGCGCATTGCCGGGCGTCGCGTTGCCGTCGGCATAGCCGCCGACGAGCGATTTGTCGGCATCCGCGTGGCCGGCCTTGGCGAGCTTCTGGCCGACGCTGACCGCCTGGAAGTTCATGCCGAAGATCGCGGGCACCGGCTGACGCTGGGCTCGCGAGCCGTCATAACCGTCGATCCAGTTCAGCACCGCCTTCACTTTCAGCGAGTCGTAGGAGCGGACGCCGGTATAGCTCGTGGTGTAGTCGTCGCCGGGCTGGGCGCCGGCGTCGATGGTGTCCTGCGAATTGATCTCCGGCGTGAACAGCTCGTCGAGGCCCTTGCCCGACGGGCCCGCCAGGTCCTCATAGGCCGGATGCTTGTCGGACCAGGCCGTGCGCATTCCGGCTTCCTTGATGACTTCGAAGACCGTGTTGGTGCGCACGTAGTCGTGGGGATAGACCGGCACGCACTGGCCGTTCACCAGCTTGCGCTGCATGTGATCCGGATCGAGCTGCGTGTAGACCTGGCCGAGCGTGCCGCCGGCGGTGTAATCGGCAACCAGCCCGCTGGAGTAATTGTAGGTCTTGTCGAGCGCTTCGAAGTTGGTGAGCTCGGTTCCCGCCGGGCCCACGCAACCGGGGTCGCTAAGGCCCTGGCTGGTATAGAAGGCCTTGGCCGGATATTCGGTGCGGTCATAGCTGTCGTCGTAGAACAGGCCGCCGCCCTTCGGCGTGGCGCCCGTGACCTGCGCGAGCATGCCCGGAAAGCTGTCGGACGGCGCGGTGGTCAAAGCGTTCGGATAGACGACGCCCTTGCCGGTCAGCTGGGCGAAATTGCCGCCGGGGCGGCTTTCCACCCAACGCTTCAAATCGACCGCGTGCATGCCGTCGACGCTGATCAGCAGGACGTGCTTGTAGCCATGTCGCTGCGCATGGTCGTTGTCATCATCCGCGTGCGCGACGGCGACGCCGCAAGCCAGCATGGCCGCCGCGATCGCGGCGGTTGACAGGAAATAGTCACGAAAGCCACTCATGAGTTCGCCCCTTTATTTTCGGTGAGTTTGGAATCGCCTGCGCTGGCCGCGACAACTTGTCGCGGTCAGTTGACGGAGGGATGACGCTTTCTTGCGAGTTCGATGACCGTGGTCGGGGCTGACCGGCATCCAAGGGTCGCAGGATTTACCCAAGGTGGGTTGCGCGCGGGCGGGGCGACGAGCGTCGCGCGCGGGCAACGAACGCAATGGCCGGTGCCTGAAGTCTTGCCTTTGCTTCCTTCAAGGGGCCCGCCCGTATGGCGCGCCGACTTGTGTCACCCCGCCGTAGCGCTGTCGGTTGGAACTGCCAGTGATGCTTGAAGCAGGACAGCGAGCACCTGTGTGGGCTTCACATTGACGAAGGCCGGCAAGAGGTTCGAATCCATCGGCCGGATGAAGTCCTTATCGCTGTCCTGATATCGGATCCATAATCCGGCAAAGTAAATCGCCGGAGCGAGCAGCAACAGCGGCTCACAAGGTTTGTCATCGTCCGTATCGGATGAGATCGCGCGGCGTACGGAGGGGGCCTGAAGCGCTTTGGGAGAGCAGGTTACGTAGGGCCCCTCGTTCAGTTCGGCCAATCGATAGCCACCCTGGTCGGTGAAGACGGCATGAGCTGCAGCGATCGGCTCATGAACGTTCTTGTCATAGATGAGAAACCGCCAGCCGAGGATGGTCGCTACGGAACTGAGCGCAGGCAGCTCAATCTTCGCTGGAGCCTTGGCCGCACACCCGTCAGTCTTGGCCAGACGACGCAACGTGCTCAACGGCAGCAACGCCATGCGATGCGGTGCGCAAAGCTGGAGGTCTTCGGGATGATTGCGATGCGCGAAGCTGAGCTTGGGCGTCGCAAAGCCCCGCGTGCGCGCTCGCTTGGCCATGCCGGCGAGTACGGCGTCGCGGGCATCGTCGGGAAGGTCAGCTGCCGGAATCGTCATGCCGTTGCCCTCTTGGTGTAGTATGTGTCGGTCCAGGTGCCGCAGTTGACATAGCCGCGCGGAAACTGCTCGGCGTCGATGTCCGAGAGGCCCCACCAAGGGTCCGCAATCGCCAAGCCGTAGTCATTTTGCGCGGGCCCGCCGACCGCTGGTTCATCGGAGTAACCCTTGATCGTGACAAGGTGGGCCCCGCCGCCATTCCAGACGATGCGCACGCATAGCGGGCGTCTGCCTCCGATCTCTTCCTGGGTCTCTCGCAAGGACGCGGAACGGCGCGCCGTCCATTTCCTGAAATGGCCTACGCGGAACAGCGAAGACATCAAGTAGCCGTAGACATTGCAGGCATCCTTGCCGCCCACGCAGCAATCACTGCGGCCCAGCTGTCCGTTCGCAATGTCGCATTGAGTTACCCTGCTGGAGGGACGGTAAAAATGGGCGACGCTCGCCGCGACGGCGGCCCAGCACCAGTTTGTTTTTTCCTGGTGCTCGTTCTTAAAGTCGAGCAGCCGCCATCTCGATCGCCTGAGCGGGGGCAGCTCGATCGGGATGCATGTCGCGTTCAAGAGAGAATCAGTTTCATCTGCGGCCGGCCTCATGATCGTTTCCCCCGCTTCTTTTTGGAGGTCGAGCGTCCGGACGGCAGGACGAGTGTTCCGGCCTTGCCAGGCTCACGTTTGGCCTCAGCCAACACCGCCTTGAATGTCGGACAATGTCTAAGGATCTCGAACGCCTGGTGGGCAATCACCTTTCCCGCATGGGTATCGCTTGGGTAATGGACGCCTGCCACCTCTCGATTGCGGCCAATGCGATCGGCCAATGCGACGAGCGTCCGCCTGGTGTGTCGGGGATGGATATCCGCAAGCGCCAGAGCGATCAGGTGGCTTTCGAGCGAATGCGCGCTCGGAAATGAGGCGTGCCCCGGCGAATTGATCAAGGGAACGAGAGCAGGACAGATCTGTTGCGGCCGAGCCCGATTGAACCGGAGTTTGAAGTCGATTGCCACCATTTGGGCAACCCGGATCGCCATCTCAATGATCTTGAGCGAGTTGGGATGTGACCACGGCGACATCATCAAGATCTCGGCAAAATAGCCGCGTAGTCGCGAATTTTGATCGAGAATTTCGCCGATCAGGCGAGGGCGCTCGTCGCGCGCCATTGCAGCCAACTGATCGATCTCGGCAAAAATATCGGCATGATCTGTTGGCGGATCCGGAGCTCGAATGGCGCGGCGCCAATTCGTCTGGCCGAACTCCGCCAGCGCGATCACGCCAAAAAGGTCGGGCTCCCACCCTGACCAGGGGAAAACCACCTTGAAATTGAGATCCGACTCGCAGATTTCACCGCCCAGCGGATCGAAGATCAGGAAAGGTGCGCCCTGTGCCGGTGGCGAACCCATATAGGCTCCGCCCGCGCCATAACTCTGACCGCCGCCTCCACCGCCATCCCCGCCGCCGTCGCCACCACCGTCCCCGCCGCCATCAAATACGTGAAATTGCATCGCAACCTCCCAGCTTCAATAACTATGTTGTCAATGAGCCACTCCAAATTCAGACAGGAAGTCCGGCGGCTCCCAGTCGTTGCACGTAAAGTGAAGCTTGCTCCGCTTTGAAAGGGCAACGCGGCGCGTAATCAGACACAGTGAACTGCGGCAGAACCGACCGGTGATGTGTTGCCATCAGAGCGGCGTCCTCATGCCGGCCGACGGCCACGAGGCTTGCGGCTGCGATCCGGATCGCGTTTCCGTATCGCGGATTGAGGCTGAGTGCCTTTCGCGACCAGCGAATGGCCTCCTCATAGGTGCCGTTCAAATAATGATTCTGGCCGAGCCGTGAAAAACTGGTGAAGGCTTGTTGATCCAGCGGGGACAGCCGAATGGCTCGTTCGGCTCGCTCGATTCCTGACGCTGGCTTGCCGATGAAGCCGTATGTTGCGCTGCTGAACATCCATGCCCAGGGATTGTTTGGCGACGCGGCAAGCGCACGGTCAAAGCAGTCCAGCGCCGTGTCATAGTCAAAATGGAATGCACTCAACGCGTGCCCCTGTAGTGAAAGGGCAAGCGCGTCGGAAGGGTCACGTTCGATGGCGCAGTTCGAGAGCCGGATGATCTCGGCGATCTCGGCGCTTGGATCGGTCGACCGGCCCTCAGCGATGTTCAGCATGTGCCAGCGCGCTGAAAACGCATATGGCGCCGCATAGCCGTCGTCCTCTTCGCGCGCCCGCTCCAGCAGGGTCCGCGCCATCGAAAAGCTGGCGAAGTCCAGCTTGTAGAGCAGATCAAGCGCGCGCAGAAAATAATCGTACGAGTTCAGATTGTGCGGGCGCTTCCGCAGCGCGCGCTTCACCTCGGCCTGGCGCACATGCGTCGAGATACGGCCGACAATCATGAGGGCGATTTCGTCCTGCACGCCGAAGATATGCTCGATATCCGTTTCGTATTTCTCTGCCCATATGACCGATGCCGTCGACAAGTCACCGAGCTCGACAGAGAGCCGGATTCGACCGCCGGCCCGACGGATGCTGCCACTGAGCAAATACCGCACGCCAAGCCGTTCGCCGGCCACTGTTCCGTAATCGACGGCGCGGCGGTCGATCATCATGGTCGATCCGCGAGCAACGACCAGAAGATGGTGAATATTGCTGAGCGTCGCGATGATATCGTCGACGAATCCCTCGGCGAAATAGTTGTCGTTGGCGTCGTCTGACAGACTGACGAGCGGCAGGATGGCGATCGAGGGCAATTTTGCCCGCCTGGAAGGCGAGCGTGCGAATCCGACGGCCGCGCCGCGGTCCACGCCCGGCAGTTGCAGCGAGAACGCGGGGACAGCCCGCGTTAGATTCTTCAGCCGAAGGTCGCCGAGGCTGTCGAGTTTCAGTTCGCCAACGCCATCAAGGTTTTCGAGCACGGCCGATGACACCACGATCCCGCCGGCCGGCGCAGTCGTCTGAAGACGTGCGGCGATATTGACCGCGCTTCCGTAGACGTCATTGAGATCGAAGATGACGGGCTCCCAATGGATGCCAATTCGAAATGCGATGCGGCGCTCGGGAGGGTGCCAGCTCTCTCGAGCCAGGATTTCCTGCTGCAACTCGGCCGCGCATTCGACCGCATCCAACGGGCTCTCGAAGACCGCGAGAAACCCGTCGCCGGTGTTCTTCACGATTTCACCGCGATGGGAGACGATGGTCGGATCGGTGACTTCGACGCGGAGAGTTCGATAGCGTTGATGGGTTTCGAGCTCGGCCGCTTCCATCAGTCGGGTATAGCCAACCACGTCGGCCGCCAGGACGGCGCGACAAGCCCGCTCAAAGGGAGGCATCACTTGAGGGGACAACACAGGGTCAGTCTGCACTGCCATGCTCGTTATACCGTCGCGCTATAACCTTCCACGCAGGTTAGCATGCGGAAACGACCCTGTCGCCACCGGGGCGGGAGCTATCGGAGAACGCCACCCGCCACAAAAAGGGGCTGGCGGAAGGCTGTTATCCGGGAAATTCGGGTGCAGATGACGGCTATCAGCCCATGCCATATCCGCGACCTGGCCATCCACTTTCTCGGCAGATGGTCGAAGCGCTCAGTACCAGGATGGCACGGGGTGAGAATTCCTCCCCGCGCTATGCAGATCGGGCCAGCGCGCGCAGATGCCGTTCGATCACGGCGTCGACCTCGACCGGGTGATCGACCTGCGGCAGGTGTCCGGCGTCGGCGATGATCGCCAGCCGGCAGCCCAGCATCGCCGTGAGTTCCGTCATCGGCTGGACCAGGAGCTGGTCGTTTGCGCCGACGATCATCGTCAGCGGCAAGCGGAGCTGCCTGACACCGTCGAGATAGGCGAGGGACTGGATCGCGCGGGCGCAGCCGATGAAGCCCTCGGGATCGGTCTCGTTGATGCAGTCGAGCAGCGCCGTGGCGATCGCCGGATGCGCCGCGAGAAAGGCTTGCCCGAACCAGCGCTCGGCGGTCGGCGCCGCCAGCGGCGCAATGCCTTGCGCGTGCACCAGCGCGATGCGGTCGTCCCAGGCGGCGGCGAATGCTGGCGGCGCGTCGGCTCGCGCGGCAATCACGCACAGGCTGAGGAGGCGGTCGGGATGGTGCACGCCGAGACCGAAGGCGGTCATGCCGCCTTGGGAAACGCCGATCACATGGGCCCGCGCGATACCGAGGTGGTCGAGCACCGCGATCGCGTCCGCGACCAGATCATCCATGGCATAGGGCCCGCGCGGCGCTTCGGATCGTCCGTGTCCGCGGCTGTCGAGCGCGAGCATGCGATGGCCGTGCCCGGCGAGCGCGACCGCCTGGCGGTGCCAGATCGCGCTGCTGGTCAGGATCGAATGGCAGAGCAGCACCGGCACGCCGTGCTCGGAGCCGCCGACGCGGACGCTGAGTCGCCCCGCCTTGCCTGGCACGTCGTGCCGGACAAAGCCCTGCCATGCGGTCGTTACGATCGGGGCCGGATCAGTCGACAAGGCCCATCTCCGCGAACACGTCCTTGGCGATGCGGAAGCTGTCGAGCCCTGCGGGCATGCCGCAGTAGACCGCGATCTGCAGGAACACCTCGCGCAGCTCGGCCTTGCTCAGTCCGTTGTTGAGCGCGCCGCGGATATGCACCTTGAGCTCGTGCGGCCGGTTGAGCGCCGCGATCATGCCGAGGTTGAGCAGGCTGCGGCTGCGCTTGTCGAGGTCCGGGCGATTCCAGATCTCGTCCCAGCAATATTCGGTCGCGAGCTTCTGGATCGGCCAGTTGAAATCGTCGGCCGCCTTCAGCGATCGCTCGACATAGGCGTCGCCGAGCACGCTGCGGCGGGTCTTGAGGCCGCGCTCGAACTTCTCGCCGCGGGGGTTTGCGTCGGTCATCGTCGTTTCCAGTTCGATGTCGGTCAGGCCAGTGCCGGCTCGGCGAGCGGCGTGGTCCAGGCGTCGTAGCCGTAGACCCAGTCCGGATCGGTCGGGTTCTTCAGCCAGGTGTTGGTGCGCGAACTCGCCTGCACCCGCGAGGTTCTCGGCTTGCGCGTGGCCTCGAAGCGGCGGAAGGCCTCGGCAACGCCGTCGCGATCGACGTCTGCAAGGCAACGCGACAGCACCGCCGCATCCTCGATCGCCATCGCCGCGCCCTGCGCCATGTACGGCGTCATCGGGTGGCAGGCGTCGCCGAGCAGCGTGATGTTGCCCTCGCTCCAGCGCGGCAACGGGTCGCGGTCGACCAGCGCCCATTTGTGCACCGATGGGCAGGCTTCGAGCACCTTGCGGACCTGGGGATGGAAGCCGTCGAACGCCTTGCGCAACTCGACGACGTCACCGGTGGCCGACCAGGATTCCACGGTGAAATCAGGCTCCGGCTGGCTGGTCACGAAGTAGACCTCGCTGCGGTCCGGCTTGACGTAATAGATGACGATGTGGCGATCCGGTCCCCACCATTTGGTGCAGTCGTCGATCGGATAGCCGTTCAGCAGCGCTGCCGGGAATACCGTGCGATAGGCGATGCGGCCGGTGAAGTTCGGCTCGTCGCGACCGAACAGCCGCTCCTTGACGAAGGAATGCACGCCGTCGGCCGCCACCACGGCATCGACCGTCGTGCTGTGGCCGTTGGCGAAGGTCAGCGCCACCGAGCGGTCGGCGCGCTGCTCGATTACAGTTAGCTTGTGGTCAAGGCGAACGAGATTTTCCGGCACCGCGCTGGCGAGCGCCGCATGCAGGTCGCCGCGATGCCCGAGCAGATAGGGCGCGCCATAGCGCTCCTCGGCGGCGGGGCCGAACACCATGTCGAAGCGCACCTCGCCGGTGTCGTATTCCTTGTTATTCCAGGACCGCGGATAGAACGCCTCGCGGCGCAGCACCGGCTCGAGGTCCCAGGCCCGCATCACCTTCATGGCGTTGCAGCCGATCTGGATGCCGGCGCCTAACCGCGTGAAGCGCTGGGCCTGTTCGTACACCGTCACATCGATCCCTGCGCGGCTCAGCGCCGCGGCGGAGGCAAGTCCGCCCATGCCGGCGCCGATCACCGCCACCGAAAGTCTGCTCATTGTCAGCTCCTCACAGCTTGCGCCGGCTGACGACCGGCTTCCCCGCCGTTGTCGGTCAAAGCCGGCGCTATCCGCAAACGAGTAATGCTGACGGCCTGTGAGCTGAGCTCACGCTGCCTTAGCTTAACTCGTTTGCGCTTCACGCGATCGCCCGCCAACGTCCGGCCGCTGCCGCATCGGCGTCTGCCGATGATCTCGCCGCGCGGCCAACATCAAAGACTCCCGAGGATCCGACGCCCATGTCCACGATCACCAATGACGGCGCCGCCCGTCTCGACGCTGTCGCGACGCCCTGGCATGCGCGTCTCTATGTCCAGGTGCTGATCGGCATCGCGCTCGGGGTCCTGGTCGGTTACCTCTGGCCGGATGTTGGCGCGGCGCTGAAGCCGCTCGGCGACGCGCTGATCAAGATGATCAAGATGGCGATCGCCCCGATCGTCTTTCTCACCGTGGTGCACGGCATTGCGAGCCTCGGCGACATGCGCAAGGCCGGGCGGATCGGCGTCAAAACCCTTGTTTATTTCGAGATCGCTACGACGGCGGCGCTGATCATCGGCCTCGTTGTCATCAACCTGGCGCGCCCCGGGGTCGGCATGCACGTCTCTGCGGCTTCGCTGGATTCCCGGCTGGTTGCGTCCTACGTGACCCAGTCGCACGAGCAGACCGTGGTCGGCTTTCTGATGAACGTCATTCCGTCGACGATCGGCGGCGCGTTCACCAGCGGCGACACGCTCCAGGTGCTGTTCTTCGCAGTGCTGTTCGGCATCGCCCTGCAACGCTATGGCGAGCGCGGCAAGCCGGTGCTGCAGGCGATCGAGAGACTGTCGAACATCCTCTTCATCCTGATCGGCATGATCATGCGGATCGCGCCGATCGGCGCGTTCGGCGCCATGGCCTTCACCATCGGCAAGTACGGCGTCGGCTCGATCGTCGCACTGTCGCACTTCATGCTGGTGTTCTATCTCACCTGCCTGCTGTTCGTGATCGTCGGGCTCGGCATCGTCTCGCGCCTTGCGGGCTTCAGCATCTTCAAGCTGATCCGCTATCTCCGCGAAGAGCTGCTGCTGGTGCTCGGCCTGTCAGGCTCGGAATCGGTGATGCCGCGCTTCATCGACAAGATGAAGGCCGCCGGCTGCGCGGAATCCACCGTCGGCCTCGTGATCCCGACCGGCTACACGTTCAATCTCGACGGCACCTGCATCTATTTGACGATGGCCGCGGTGTTCCTCGCCCAGGCGACCGACACGCCGATGTCGCTCGCCCAGCAGATCGGTCTTGTCGTGGTCTGCCTCTTGACCTCGAAAGGCGCGGCCGCCGTGCCGGGCAGCGGCTTCATCGTGCTCGCCGCGACGCTGGGCTCGATCGGCCACGTTCCGGTGGCAAGCATCGCGCTGCTGCTCGGCATCGACCGCTTCATGTCGGAAGCGCGTGCGCTGACCAACTTCATCGGCACGGCGGTCGCGACCGTGGTGGTGGCCCACTGGGAAGGCGACCTCGACCGCGCGCAATTCGTCCACGCCCTCGACAATCCGGACGCCGCCACGCTATCCTCCTGAGTTCTCCGGAGATGCAACAGGATCATGAGAAAGTTGCCACCGCTCAACGCGGTGCGGACATTCGAGGCGGCGGCGCGGCATGTCAGCTTCACCAAGGCCGCTGAAGAGCTGCTCGTCACCCACGGCGCCGTCAGCCGCCAGGTCGCGCTTCTCGAGGACTGGTTCGGCGTCAAGCTGTTTCGCCGCGCTCCCTCGCAACTGACGCTGACCGCGGCCGGGCAGATCTACTATCGCGAGGTCACGGCGATCCTCGATCGGCTTGCGCTCGCCTCGATGGACATGAAGGCGTACGGCTCGCCGTCGGTGCTGCGGGTCAGCGCGCCACCAACCTTCGCGATGCGCTGGCTGATCCGCCGCATCGCCTCATTCCAGCGCATGCGCGCCGATGTCGAGCTACGGCTCTTGACCTCGATCGGACCGCTCAACGTCAATGACCGTTCGTTCGACGTCGCGATCCGCGGCAATGTCGGTGAGCCCGTCGGCTGGATGTCGCAGCACTTCATGACCGAGCTGATCGCGCCGGTCTGCCATGTTGACCTGTTGACCCGCGGGCGGCTCGCCACCCCCGATGATTTGCGGCATCACACCCTCATCACCTATCTGACCGAGCCGTACGACTGGTCGCGCTGGCTCGCCCAGGCCGGCGGCGAGATGAGTGCGGATCAGGAGACGCTGCGGTTCGAGCAGATGTTCTTCGCGCTGCAGGCGACCATCGATCGCATCGGCATCGGGCTGTTTCCGCTGTTCCTCGTGATCGACGAACTGATGGCCGGCCAGCTCTGCCTGCCGTTCGGCGATCTCGGCCTGCGCAAGCGTGAATACCGTTCGTTCTATCTCGCCGACAATGAAAGCGCCGGCGCCATCGCCGACTTCACCGCATGGCTCGCCGACGCCGGCCGCGAGACCGAGCAATTCATG
>DASVOL010000709.1:0-3439 GCA_036383375.1 Bradyrhizobium sp.
CTACAGGATTCCAGCGCACCGCGCAGTCATCATGCGCCGTCATGCCGACGGGCGGTGGCGCTTGCGCTATTTCGGAATATTAGAATTATGACACTGAATTGCCCGACGTGTCAAGTGGCCTGGCCGAGCGCACGCCGCCACCGGCTACTTTGCATGGGGTTGTTTTCGATATTTTGGCAGCGCCCCCTGCGACGGACCGTGCTCGCGGGTCAGCAGCTCAACAATGAGCAGGAGTCCTCACCATGCCCCCCTCCCCGGCACGATACCCGTCGGTCCATTCTGTTATGCTAATTGCAGCGCGAACGATCCGATTCAGAAGTTTGTCGGCAGATGCGGGACCATCGCAATGGCTAGCCTGATTGTCGATCTGATCACCGGCTTGATTGAACTTGCGTACTGGGTGATCTGGGAGGTACTTCCCCTGCTCTGCCTCTTCACGGCATTTGCCGTGGTGTTCGTGGCAACATTCGGCAAAGTGAGCGTCGAATGGCCGGAGAAGCCCGGCAAGATCGGCTGGACCGGCATTCCGCGCGTGGCGCGTTCACCTCAGGGCCGCATGATCCTGTCGCCCGCGCTTGGGGTCATCGTCGGCTTCATGATCTGGGCTGTCGTCGTCAGCGCGGTCGTGATCTTTCACGCCTACTGGTCGTAGGTGACACTGCACCTTAGGCGTTGAACCAGCCCTGCGCGTCGCCGGTGAAGGAGTAATACAGCCCGGCCGTGGTCAGGATGCAGGACACCACCTCGATGGCGCTGTCGAGCTCCAGGCCTTTCTCGCCGATCACTTGCACCAGCGAGATCACCGACAGCACCAGCATCGCGCCCAGCGCCCAGCGCGGCCAGTTCTTGCGGTGCTGCGCCGCGAGCCGGACGAAATACACCAGCAGCAGGATCATGCAGCCGGCGGTCAGCGTTTCGCCGGTGATCATCTGATCGGTCCGCACGTCGGTCGGCGTGCGGTCCTGGAACGCCACCGACAGCGCATCGAGCGTCAGCGACAGATAGA
The DNA here is from genome assembly GCA_036383375.1 of Bradyrhizobium sp. Taxonomy (GTDB): domain Bacteria; phylum Pseudomonadota; class Alphaproteobacteria; order Rhizobiales; family Xanthobacteraceae; genus Bradyrhizobium. The sequence goes on from DASVOL010000709.1 coordinate 1,007, forward strand.
GCAGCACCTCAAACCACAGCACATTTCTGGGCACGTTCATTGCTTTGGGCACGCTCACTGCTCTGGGCACATTCAGGCGCCGGCTCATTCCTTGGGGAAGTCCAATCCCATTTCCTTGTAGCGGTCGGGATCGTCGCCCCAGTTCTCGCGCACCTTGACGAACAGGAACAGGTGCACGGGAACGCCCATGATCTCGGCGATCTCGGCACGTGCCTGCGCACCGATCGACTTGATGGTGGCGCCGCCCTTGCCGAGCACGATCTTGCGCTGGCTCTCGCGCTCGACAAAGATCGTCTGCTCGATGCGGATCGACTTGTCCTTGCGGTCGGTCCAGCTGTCGGTCTCGACCGTCGACTGGTACGGCAATTCCTGATGCAGATGGCTGTAGATCTTCTCGCGGGTGATCTCCGCCGCCAGATGCCGCATCGGCGCATCCGACATCTGGTCCTCGGGATAGAGGAACGGTCCCGCCGGCACGAGCTTCGCCAGCGCCTCGCGCAGGTCGGCAACGCCGTCGCCGGACAGCGCCGAGATCATGAAGGTGTGCTCGAAGCGCATCCGCTCGTTGGCGGCCTGCGCCAGCGCCAGCAGCTTCTCGCGCTGCACGAGATCGACCTTGTTCAGCACCAGGATCTTCGGATGCGCGACGGTTTCGAGCTTGGCCAGGATCGCCTCGGCCTCCTCGTCGATGCCCGACTTCGCATCGAGCAGCACGCAAACGAGATCGGCGTCGTGGGCGCCGCTCCAGGCGGTCGACACCATGGCGCGGTCGAGCCGGCGCCGCGGCGCGAAGATGCCGGGCGTGTCGACCAGGATGATCTGCGCGTTGCCTTCGATCACGATGCCGCGGATCAGCGCGCGGGTGGTCTGCACCTTGCGCGACACGATGGTGACCTTGGAGCCCACCAGCGCGTTGACCAGCGTCGACTTGCCGACATTGGGCGCGCCGATCAGCGCGACGAAGCCACAGCGCGTCGCGTCCCCCTGCCCTTTGGGTTCGTCAGTCATTGGTGCCGACGCCTTCACGCTCGATCATCGCGGATGCTGCTGCTTTCTCGGCCGCGCGCTTGTTGCCCCCGAGGCCTTCGGCGGAGGCTAGGCCCGGCAGGTCAACCGCAACGCGGAATTGTGGATCATGGTGCGGGCCGGTGCGTTCGACCTCGCGATAGACCGGTGTCGGCAATCCCTTGCCTTGCGCCCATTCCTGCAACACCGTCTTCGGATCGCGCAGCGGCCGGCGCAGCTTGTGCATCCGCTCGGTCCAATTGCGCTCGACGAACTGGCGCGCGGCCTCGTAGCCGCCGTCGAGAAAGATCGCCCCGATCACCGCTTCGCAGATGTCGCCGAGCACGGACTTGCGCAGCCGCGCGCCCTCGACCGCCTTCACCATGCCGAGCTTGATGTCCTCGAGCAGCCCGAGCGACTTGGCGACGTCGGCGCAGCTTTCCTTGCGCACGAGATCGGCGAGCCGCTTCGACAATTCGCCCTCGTCGGCCTTCGGGAACGCCCGGAACAGCATGTCGGACACGATCAGCCCGAGCACGTGGTCGCCGAGGAATTCCAGCCGCTGGTAGCTGTCGGCGCGGTTGCGGGTGGCGGGCTTCAGCGCGGAGACGTGGGTGAACGCGGTGGTCAGCAGCGTGGCATCCGAGAACGTATACCCGATACGCGCCTCGGTGCCGGCAATCGCCGCCTTCTCTTCAGCTGCCTTGGCGGCCTTGCTGCGCCGCTTCTTCGGCGCGGCCGTGCTCTCGGCGGCTGGCGTCTGGCTCGGCTCGCCGGTGGGCGCCTGATCGTTGATGGCTGCGGTATCGTCGTTCATCGCACGATGGTGAATAGGCGATTCCACCGCACGGCGAACGGCCAGCGCCAGATCATCCAGGCCTGCTCGCCCTCGGCGATCGAGAAGAAGATCATCTGGGCACGCCCGATGATGTTCTCGAACGGCACGTAGCCGACCTGCGACAGGAAGCGGCTGTCGGTGGAGTTGTCGCGGTTGTCGCCCATCATGAAGAAATGCCCGGGCGGAACGGTGTAGACGATGGTGTTGTCCATGTAGCTGTTGTCGGTGCAGTCGAGCGACTCATAGCTGACGCCGTTCGGCAGCGTTTCCTTCCAGCGCTTGACCTTGGCGGTGGCATCGGCCGAGCCGCAGGGATCCTCGCCGACGAAATCGCTCAGCCGCTCGCGCTTGATCGGCTCATCATTGATGTAGAGCAGCCCGTTGCGGACCTCGATGCGGTCGCCCGGCAGTCCGATGACGCGCTTGATGTAGTCGGTGGAGTCATCCCGCGGCAAGCGGAACACCACGATGTCGCCGCGGTTCGGCTCCGAGCCGAAGATGCGCCCCGAGAAGATGTTCGGCGAGAACGGGATCGAATAGTGGCTATAGCCGTAGGAATATTTCGAGACGAACAGATAGTCGCCGACCAA
>DASVOL010000710.1:0-3165 GCA_036383375.1 Bradyrhizobium sp.
GGTGTAGGCGCCGAAGCCGCAGAACGCGGCCTGTCCGAACGAGGTGAGGCCGCCGACGCCGGTGAGCAGCACCAGCCCCATCGCGACCAGCGCGGCGAGGCCGATATTGTCGAGCAGCACGATCCAGAACGGCGGGATACCCGGCAGAAGCGGGATCACCGCCATCACGAGCGCGAAGATGATGAGAGGAAGCCGCTGCGTCATCGCGCTCAATCCTTCTCTTCCTCGACCTGGGGCGCTGCGAGCGAGCGCAGCACCAGGACGGGAAGGATCAGCGTGAACACGATGACTTCCTTGAAATTACTTGCGTAGAACGACGAGAAGGCCTCGACGATGCCGACCACGATGGCCGCGACCGCGGTCAGGGGATAGCTGACCAGGCCGCCGATGATGGCGGCGATGAAACCCTTCAGGCCGATCAGGAAGCCGGTGTCGTAATAGAGCGTCGTGATCGGCACGATCAGGATGCCGGAAATCGCGCCGATCACGGAAGCCAGCAGGAACGCGATCTGGCCCGACAGCGTGGTGCGGATGCCGACCAGGCGGGCGCCGAGGCGATTGACCGCGGTGGCGCGCAGCGCCTTGCCGGTCTTGGTGTAGCCGAAGAACAGCCACAGCCCCACGATGAAGCCGACCGTCAGGGCATACACGGCAAGGCTCTGGCCGGTGAAGCGCAGCGGACCCGCAGTCACCGCGGCATTCGACAGCGCCGGGGCGCGCAGGCCCTCGGCGCCGAAGAACACCAGGCCGAGGCCTTGCAGCGCCAGATGGCAGCCGACCGAGGCGATCAGCAGCACCAGCACCGAGGTGTGCGCGATCGGCTGGAACGCGATGCGGTAGAGAAACAGCCCGATCGCCGCCACGATCAGGAGCGCCAGCGCGATGTTGACGGCGATCGGCGTGTTGGGACCGACCAGCGCATAGACGAGGCCGAGCAGCGCGACCGGGAAGACGATGTTGAGCGCGACCGAGCGCATCACAAGCCGGGCATGCAGCGCCTTGCGGGCGAAGAACAGGTCGAGCGCGAACGCGACGAGGCCCATCGCGACGGCAAGGCGCACGGTGCCGGGCACCTGCCCGGTCGCCAGCATGGCGTAGCTCAGCGCGCCGTAGGTGACGAATTCGCCCTGCGGGATCAGGATCACCCGCGTCACCGCGAACACCAGCACCAGGGCCAGCCCGAGCAGTGCGTAGATCGCGCCATTGGTGATGCCGTCCTGCAGCAGGAACAGCATGATCGTTGTGTTCAAGGCCGAGCGCTCCCCCTTAAGCGTCGGGCCGCCGCAGCCGGCTGTGCCGGTCGGGTCGGCCGATGCCGGCTGTTGATAGCCGCCGATATTTGATATGGTGCATAACGATTATTAGATATAATCTCAAGGTCCCCGAGCGTCCCGCGGGGTTTTTGTACCGGGATTGCGAGCCTGGAGCGATGACTGTTTCCAAAACCGCCGCCGATGCCGTCAGGTCGCCGCGTGCCCTGCGCCGGGAACCGGTCGATCCTGCCGGGGACGACAGCATGCTGCAACTGGGCGAACTGTCCGGACTGCTCGGCTATTCGCTGAAACGTGCGCAGCTCAAGGTGTTCGAGGACTTCCTGCGCTGCGTCGCGCCGCTGCAGCTGACGCCGGCGCAGTTCTCGGTGCTGCTGCTGCTGGACAAGAATCCGGGCCGCAACCAGACCGAGATCGCCAATACGCTCGGCATCCTCAGGCCGAATTTCGTCGCCATGCTCGACGCGCTGGAGAGCCGCGACCTTTGCGCGCGGATGCGCTCCACCAATGACCGGCGCTCCCACATCCTGGTGCTGACCGACAAGGGCCGCGCCGTGCTGGCGCGCGCCAAGAAGCTGGTCGCCAACAAGCACGAGGCGCGGCTGATCGAGGTGCTCGGCCCGGCCAACCACGCCGCGCTGCTGGAGATGCTGGCCAAGCTCGCGCAGGAGTTTTGAGGCTCCGTCATTCCGGGGCGCGCCGTTTGGCGCGAGCCCGGAATCCATACTCACGATCGTGGTTATGGATTCCGGGCTCGTCGCTTTGCGCCGCCCCGGAATGACGGCGAACTAGTCCACCAAGATCACGCGCACGTCGTTGACGTTGGTCAGCGTCGGGCCGGTCAGCAGCAGATCCCCGGTCTGCGCGAAGAAGCCGGTGGCATCGTTGTTCTCGAGATAGGCCCTGGGATCGAGGCCGATCGATTTCATCTTCGCGAACGTCGCCTGATCGATCACGGCCCCGGCGGGGTCGGTGGCGCTGCCGGCGCCGCCATCGGCACCGTCGGTGTCGGCGGCGAGCGCCGAGACGTCGGGCGTGTCCTTGAGCAGGTCGGCCAGCGCCAGCGCGTATTCCTGGTTGGGGCCGCCGCGGCCATTGCCGCGCACCGTCACCGTAAGTTCGCCGCCGGAGACGATCGCGACGCGCTTGCCCTCGCTGCGGGCCTTCAGCGCCAGCCGCGCATGCGCGGCCGCGACGTCGCGTGCCTCGCCTTCGAGATCGGCGCCGAGCGCGATGGTCTCGTAGCCGGCGTCCTGCGCGACCTTCACCGCGGCGTCGATCGAGGCCTTGGGCTTTGCCAGCAGCTCGAACGTCGCCCGCGCAAAGGCGGGATCGCCCGGCTTGCAGCTCTCGTTCCTGGGATCGTCGAGCGCGCGGCGGACCGCGTCGTCGACCGAGAGATTGTATTTGGCGACCAGCGCGCGGGCATCGGCGAGCGTGGTCGGATCCGGCACGGTCGGCCCCGAGGCGATCGCGGAGGGATCGTCATGCGGCACGTCTGAGATCGCCAGCGTGACGATCTCGGCGGCGTGCTGCCCGGCGCGCGCCAGCCGTCCGCCCTTGATCCGTGACAGATGCTTGCGGACGATGTTCATCTCGCCGATCGGCGCGCCGGAGCGCAGCAGCGCGCGGTTGACCTGCTGCTTCTGGGCAAAGCTCACGCCCTCGACGGGCGCGATCCAGTTCGCCGAGCCGCCGCCGGTCAAGAGCACCAGCAGCAGATCGTCGGGGGTGGCTTCCGCCGCCAGCCGCAGCGTATCGTCGGCCGCGCGCAGGCCGGCTTCATCGGGCACCGGGGGGCCGGCCTCGACCACCTTGATGCGGCGGGTCGGCACGCCATGGCCGTGGCGGGTGGTGGCGATACCGACCAACCGCGACGGTTCGAGGCCTAGCG
>DASVOL010000711.1:0-3202 GCA_036383375.1 Bradyrhizobium sp.
CGGCGATTCCGCCGGATCCACGGGCTGATCTGGCCGGCGGCGAGCGCGAGCAGCGAGGTGTAGGCCGCGCTCATCGCGACGAAGATCAGGCCGAGGGTTGCGAACTGCACGACGGCCGAGCCGTGGCCGGGATGCACGAACTGCGGAAGGAAGGCGAGGAAGAACAGCGCGGTCTTCGGGTTGAGCATTTCCGCCCAGATCGCCTGCCGGAACGCGCGCCTGGGATCGACCGGCTGCGATGTCGGCAAATGCAGGTCGTCATTCTTCTCGAACAAGGCGCGGACGCCGAGCACGATCAGGTAGATCACGCCGGCATATTTGACGATCGAGAACGCCAGCGCCGAGGTCATCAGCACGGCCGACAGGCCGAACGTCGCCATCGCGGTGTGGACGAGGTCGCCGAGCGCGATGCCGAACCCGGTCGCGACGCCGACGCGCGGCCCGCCGGTGACCGAACGCGCGAGCACGAGCAGCACGGCCGGCCCCGGGATCAGGAACAGGCCGAGCACGACGGCGGCGTAGGTGAGGAGGGTGGTGATGTCGATCATGAAAAATGTCCCGGATGTCAGGATGCAGAGATAGTGACCGCCGCGAAGCGCGGCTTCGGATCAAGCATCAGCTCCGCGCTTTCGACAATACGCATTTCCTCAGTCCCTCGCTCCGCCGTGCGCACCAGCACGCCGTGGATGCTTGACGCGGCGTGACTGAGCGCATCCGGCGTCGCCAGGCCGCGCACGCGGGCGGCGACGAACAGCGCGGCGAACAGGTCGCCGGTGCCGGACGGGCTGATCGGCACGCGCGGGGTGCGCACCCGCCACGCTCCCGTGCGCTCGATCGCCAGCGTCTCGATCTCACTGTCGGGTGTACCGGCAAGCTCGGCGCTGGTGATGACGATGGTCGCAGGCCCCCGTGCCAGCAGCGCGCGGGCTTGCGCGATGACAGCATCGGTCGTCGTCACCCGCGCGCCGCAGAGGAATTCGAACTCGAAATGGTTGGGCGTAATGATATCGGCCAGCGGACAGAGCTCGTCGCGCACCAGCGGCGGGATGTCCGACCGCACGAACATGCCGCGGTCGCGGTCGCCGAGCACGGGATCACAGCAATAGAGCAGGGCCGGGTTTTCCGCCTTCGCGCGGGCGACGAAGTCGGCGACATCCATCGCGATGTCGGCCGAGCCGAGATAGCCCGAGAGGATCATCCGCGCACTTTCAACCGCGCCGCGCTCCTCGACGCCGCGCAAGAGGTCGGCGACCAGCTGCACATCGAGCACCCGGCCGCGGATGGTCGGATAGCCCGGCCGGTTGCTGAGTAGCGTGGTCGGTACGGCGACGACGTCGATGCCGTGCAGCTGGATCGGAAAGGTGGCGGCGCTGTTGCCGACATGGCCCCAGGCGACCTGTGACTGGATCGAGATGACGGTCATGTCGTGCGCATCAGCCGAACAGCGCGGCGTAGATCACGTAGAGCCAGCCCAGGATACCGTGGATGATCGCCCACAGGATCGAATGGTTCTTGGTGTAGGAGATCGCAATCGCCAGCGCCGAGCCGAACCCCACGCCGTATTTCGCGCCCTCGACGCGGACGCCATAATATCGATTGCCGTTCATGGTGGTCCTTCCAGCGAGAGGGCGCGGTCGGCGGTAGCGTAGCCTGTCCGTTGCGGCCAATTCAACGGCGGATCGGGGCTTTGTGCATCGCTTAGTGCCGTCATCCTGAGGCGCGAGCGGAGCGAGCCTCGAAGGATGCGCGGCCCCGCTGGTGGCCGTCGACCCTTCGAGACGCGCGCAAGAGCGCGCTCCTCAGGGTGACGGCGATAGGATTTGCGCGCAGGCCAACTCGATTGCGGCCGCTCGGCCTCAGGAACAGCGGTCACGCTCCAATCAATCGAATGTGTCGAACCAAGCCAGCCGACAGGCAAATTCGCTGCGCCATCGCGGAATAATCGGGGCGCGCCGCTCGTCATGGTTTTAGCGAAAACGCTTCAGCAGGCCGGCGAGAAGGTCCCATCCTGCTGAATCCAGCAGGAGACGCTCGATGATCACGATCAAACACGTCGCGGCGGGTTTGCTCGCCCTCGGCATGCTGACGACATCGGCCATGGCGCGCGAAGTCCCGTCCGGCCCATCCGCGTTGGCAAAGGGACATGCCGCGGCTGCCGGCCGCTGGGGCGGCGGGCCGCCGCGCATGGTCGTGCCGCGCTACGGGGAGTTCGAAACGCTGCCCCGGGACCAGCCCGGCGGCGTCTGCGATCATGGCGACAATGCCATGATCTGTTGAGCCGGATGGTGCATGGCGGTGATCTCCGGCAAAAGTTGCGCTAGCTTCGCTGGGTCGTCTCCCTCCAGCCGCGAGCGCCGCCGCCATGCACATCCTCCGTCCGCAATTCCGCATCGAGGACGACCGCGCGCTGGACTTTGCGGCGGCGCGCGGCTTCGGCACCATCGTCGCCGCCGATACGCGCGGCCCGCGGGCGTCCCATGTGCCGTTCGTGATCGAGCGGCGCGACGATCGCGTGATCGTGCAGATCCATCTCACCGCGAACAATCCGCTGGTCGAGCTTGCCGACGGCGTTAGGCGTTTCCTTTTGATCGTCTCCGGCGACGACGCCTACATCTCGAACGACTGGTACGTCTCGCGCGACAACGTCTCCACCTGGCTCTACGAGGCGGTGCATTTGTCGGGCGTCGCGCACCTGCGCGATCACGGCGAGAACCGCGGCCACGGCGACGCGCTGCTCGCGGTCTCCGAGGCGCGGTTGCCGAAGCAGCCCTGGGACCTCGCGCAGATGGAGCCCGGCAAGCGCGAGGCGATGCTGGCGGGGATCAGGGTGATCGATCTCGTCGTCGACGAGATCGAGGGCCAGTCCAAGCTCAACCAGCACAAGAGCGATGCGGACTATGTCGCGCTGGTCAACCGACTCGCGCATGCGGCGGAGACGTCAAGCCACAGGCTTGCGCAGAAGATGCGCGCGCTGCGGCCGGAACTTGAATATGAGGGCGATCGTGTAGATCGCGTAGGGCGGGTTAGCGAAGCGTAACCCGCCGCGACTGTTGCCAGCGATGCGGCGGATTACGCCTTCGGCTAATCCGCCCTTGTAATAGCGCGATAGGTTATCGTCGGAACATTCCGAGAGGAATGGCCTGTCGCGGTTAGCGGCCGCGACAGGCCGCTGGCGATCGGATCGTATCCGCCCTGAGCAGTT
>DASVOL010000712.1:0-10097 GCA_036383375.1 Bradyrhizobium sp.
GTGCTCGGCACGCTCGGCGGCATCGGCCTCGTGGTCGGACCGATCGGGCTGCTCAGCGAGAAATGGAAGCGCGACCGCGTGCTGGTCGACGCGCAGCAGATGGGCATGGATACCGCGTTCATCCTGATGCTGTTCCTGACCAGCATCAGCGGCCTTGCCTTGCTGCTGTGGCGCGAGAGCGCCGCGATGGGTCCGCTGCTGGCGCTGCATCTCGGCGTGGTGTTCGCACTGTTCATCACCATGCCCTACGGAAAATTCGTGCACGGCATCTACCGCTTCGTCGCACTGGTGCGCTACGCACGGGAGCGGCAGATGATGGCGGAATGAGTAAGAATGTAGGGTGGGTTAGCGAAGCGTAACCCACCGACTTGGTGCCGCGCAGAAGATGGTGGGTTACGCCTTCCACCTTCGCTCGTTGAGCTACGGCGGACGCAGTCGGCTAACCCACCCTACGGGACCTCCCGCGTGGCGCGCGGCGGATACTATAAATCCACCACCACGTAGTCGCTTTCCACCGCGACCTTGATGGTCTCGGCGACATACGGCCCCTTCACCACATTGGTGCCCGGCTCGACGCTGACCGGATAGGCGCGCGCACGGAAGCGCCGCGGGTCGCAATAGGACTGGCCGGTGCGGATGTCGAACTCCCAGCCGTGCCAGGGACAGCGCAGGATCTCGCCGAGCTTGGTGTATTCGATCTCGCCGGGGTCTGACGACGAGGCAAGCCCGATCAGCGGCCCCTCGCACAGCGCCGCGCCCTGATGCGGGCAGCGGTTCAGCAGGCCGAAGAACTCGCCCTTGACGTTGAAGACGGCGATCGGCCGTCCGTCGATCTCGAGGAATTTCCGCGACCCCGGCGGCAGTTCGTCCACCGGGGCGATCACATGACGCGCCATCTAGTTGTTCTCACGCATGATCTGATTCGGAAAACCGGTTCCCACTTTTCCGGATCATGCGATACCGTACAGCTGCTTCGCATTGTCGAGATAGAACGCCTGCTTGTTGGCGTCGCTGACGCCGGCCGGCAGCACGCGCGACGGCTCGTCGTAATCCCAGTGCGGGTAGTCGGTCGCGAACAGTAGCTTGTCCCAGCCGATCCACTCGATGGTCTGGAACAGATGGTCGCGGCTCTCCGGATCTTCCATCGGCTGTGTCGTCCACCAGATGTGATCGCGGATATATTCCGACGGCTTACGCTTCAGGTGCGGCACCTCGGCGTGCAGCCGCGCAAACACCTTGTCGAGCCGCCACGCCAGCGACGGCGCCCAGCCGAACCCGGCCTCGACCATCACCATCTTCAGTTTCGGGAAGCGCTCGAACACGCCCTCGAGCACGAGGCTCGCCAGCGCGGTCTGCTGGCATTGCGAATGCCCGACCATCTCCTCGATGTAATAGCTCGGCCAGCCCGACGCGGTGATCGGGTTGCCGCCGAAGCCGAAGGCGTGCACGCCGATCGGCAATCCCACCTCCTGCGCCGCCTCATAGATCGGCCAGTAACGGCGCTGGCCGAGCGGCTCGACATTGCGGCTGAGCAGCAGTACCTGGACGAAATTCCTGTCGCCTGCGCGCCTGCGAATTTCAGCCGCGGCCGACACGCCGTCCTCATTGGCGACGACGACCGAACCTTTCAGCCGCGAATCCTTGCTGGTCCATTTCTCGATCTGCCAGTCGTTGACCGCCGCGCAGATCGCACCGGCGAGGTCCTGGTTCCGGATGCCCTGCCCGGTGTTGAGCGGGTTGAGCACGCCGAGTGCGACGTTGTTGGGATCGAGATGCTGCTTCTGCATGAAGGACAGCGAGGAGCCCTGCGGCCCGCCTTCCGGCGGATAGGCATCGCGGCGCGAGGCGTTCGGCTGCGCCTTCGGATAGGGCGGGCCTTCCATCATGCCCTGATAGGCATGGACGCCGAAGGTTTCGAGATGGCTGTGCCAGCGCTTCTCGAGATAGGGATAGAGTTCGTCCTTGGTCGCGCGTGCCGGATGGATGTCGCAATCGGCGATGGCGGTCTTGACGCCGGCTGGCGCAGTCCCCTCGGGACGTTCCCGAATCTGGATGTTCATCGCACCGTCTCCTTCACCTGCAAGCGCGGATAGGTCGCATGCGGATTATCGATCATGATCTTGCGGACCAGATCCTGCGACAACCCCTTCGGCAGCACTTCGTCGCCATCGAACTGCCAATGCGGGTAGTCGGTGGAGAATAGGATCAATTCGTCCGACTGCATATGGTCGAACAGCCGGTTCAAGGTGTCCCCTTCCGGCGGCGCGTCGACCGGCTGCAGCGAGAAACGGATGTTGCTGCGCACAATCTCCAGCGGCGCGCGGTCGACCCACGGCGTCTCCATGCGCACGCCGCGCCAGAACTTGTGCAGCCGCCACAGGAACGGCGGCAGCCAGGTGAACCCGGACTCCAGCATCACCATCTTGAGGTTCGGATGGCGCGTGAACACGCCCTCGACAATCAGGCTGGTGAGCTGGGTCTGGAACGCCTGCGCCTGCGCGACATAGTCCTCGATGTGATAGGAACCCCAGCCGACCGAGGTCGGCGGATTGTGATAGGCGCTGCCAGCATGGATGCCGATCGGCAGGCCGAGCCGTTCGGCCGCCGCGTAGATCGGCCAATAGTGACGCTTGCCGAGCGGCATGTCGCCCATCACAAGCATCAGCACCTGCACGAAGCGTCTGTCCTGCGCACAGCGCTCGATTTCGGCGACCGCCTTGTCGATGCTCTGCACGGGGATCACGATCGAGCCGCGCAGGCGATCGTCCTTGTCGAGCCACTCCTTGACCAGCCAGTCGTTCAGCGCGCGGCAGAACGCATCGGCCATATCTTCGGAGAACACCATCTGCACGCCACAGAGCGGATTGCAGATGCCGGTGGCGGTACCGAACGGATCGAGCGCCTGGCGCTGCATGTCGGCAAGACTCGAACCCGGCTTGCCTTGCGCGGGGCGCCAGTCCGGCCGCGAGGCGATCGGCGAGTTGCTCGGATAGGATTGCGAGATCAGGTCGGTCATGCCGCGGGTCGTCACCTGGTCGCGCCAGTAGTCGTTCATGTACGGCAGCAGGCCGGTGAGGTGCGGCACGGCGGGATGCAGATCGCAATCCACGCCACCCGCGATCGGCGACGTCATGGTGTTTCCTCCGCGCACGCTCTCGCAACAACTGTCGGGGCGTCGCTTGGCTGTTGTGCGGCATTCAAGCAGGCCGTGTCACGATCCGCAACTCGGCAGAGACCGGTGTGGTGTGCTAGGAAGGCAGAACGCCCCACGGTATTTTCATGGCAGTTTTCATGGCAAGCAACGAGAAAGAACGCCGATGAACGCACTCACATCCATCGCCGAGCAGGTCGCCGCAAAGCTGATCGCGACCAAGCAGACGATTGCAGTCGCGGAATCCTCAACCGGCGGACTGATCTCGGCATCGCTGCTCGCCGTGCCCGGCGCATCGGCCTATTTCCTCGGCGGCGGCGTGATCTACACCCGCGATGCGCGGCGCGCGCTGATGGATATTTCCGACGATGCCATGCGTGGCCTCCGCTCGTCGTCGGAACCCTACGCACAATTGCTGGCGCGCCAGATCCGCGAGCGCCTTTCGACCGATTGGGGGTTGTCGGAGACCGGTGCCGCCGGCCCGACCGGCAATCGCTACGGCGATGCCGCCGGTCACAGCTGCATGGCGGTCGCAGGTCCGCAGCAACAGGTGATCACGCTGGAGACCGCCAGCGGCGATCGGCAGGCCAACATGCAGGCGTTCGCCAAGGCGGCGCTGGAGCTGTTGCTGCAGAATCTGGCGCAATAGTTTTCCGCCGTCGTCCCGGGCAAGCGAAGCGCGACCCGGGACCCATAACCACCGATGCCATGGCGATGCTCCGCTGGAGCCACAGCGTGCTCCAACAACGCGATCCTGTGGTTATGGGTCCCTGCTTTCGCAGGGACGACGTGGGGAAAGAGCCCGTTCTGGGTTAAGAGGCCGTAGCCCGGATGGAGCGAAGCGCAATCCGGCTACGAAGATTCGCGAGAACCTACTTCTCGCGGAACGAGCGCATGAACTGGTCGCTCAGCGGCTTCATCAAATACGACAGCATGGTGCGGTCGCCGGTCTGAACGAAGGCTTCCACCGGCATGCCGGGGATGATCTTCACCTCGCTGCCGAGGCGCGCGACCTCTTCCGGCGGCATCGAGACCCGGATCGTGTAGTAGCTCTGGCCGGTGCGCTGGTCGGTGTTGACGTCGGCGGAGACACGGGTGACGACGCCGTTCAGCTCCGGCGTGGTGCGCTGGTTGAAGGCGGAGAGCCGCAGTACGGTCTTCTGTCCGACCTGGAGCTTGTCGATGTCCTGGGGATTGACCTTGGCTTCGACCGACAGGTCATCGGCCCTCGGCACGATCATCATGATGGCATCGCCCGCGGTGACGACGCCGCCGACCGTGTGGACGGTCGATTGCAGCACCACGCCGTCCTGCGGGGCACGAATATCGATGCGGCGGAGCTGGTCTTCGGCGGTGACCTTGCGCTCAACGAACTCGCCGATCTTGTCGTTGGTCTCGCGCAGGTCCTTCGAAACCTCCGAGAGCATGTCCTTGTCGACCTGGATGATCTGGAGCTCGGTCTCGGTGATCTTGCCCTTGGCCTGGGCGCGCGAGGCAATGTACTGCGCGCGCTCGCCGGAGAGCCGCGCCGCGTCGCGCTCCAGCGTGGTGAGACGGGTGAGCTGCACCAGATGCTGCTCGTAGAGCTGGCGGACGCCGACCAGCTCCTGCTGCACCAGCGCGATCTCCTTGTCCTTGGAGGTTTCCTGCGCCTGCAGGCCGGCGATTTCCTCGTTGAGCTGGGTGACGCGTTCGCGCAGCTGCGCCTTCTGGCCGGCGCGGCCGTTGACGCGGACCTCGAACAGCTTGGTTTCACTCGCCATGATGTCGCGGACGTCGGGATCCTTCGCCTGCTCGGTGAGCTGCGGCGGAAACACGATCTTGTCGAGGCCCTGCTGCTCGGCCTGGAGCCGGGCCGCACGCGCATAGAGACCGTTCAGCGTCTTGACCACGATCGCAAGGCTCGCCTTCACGACGGTCTCGTCGAGACGCACGACGACGTCGCCCGCCTTGACCGTGTCGCCGTCGCGCGCCAGGATTTCGCCGACGACGCCGCCGGTCGGATGCTGCACCTTCTTGACGTTGGTATCGACCACCACCGAGCCCGGCGCGATCAGCGCGCCCGAGATCGGCACCGTCGCGGCCCAGCCGCCGACGCCGCCGCCCAGCACCAGGACCACGACGAGGCCGACCACGAGGTGCTTCCTGATCGAAGCATGTGCGTTGCGCGGCTGATCGGTCACGCGGCCGCTCATGACTTGGTCGCCCCCGCATCGGCGACGATCTTGATCGGCGTGGGCACCGGCGGCGCGACGCGCTGCAGCACCTGCGCGAGCACGGTCTCCTTCGGCCCGAAGGTCTGCATGCGGCCGTCCTTGAGCACCAGCAACTGGTCGACGCCCTCGATGCCGATCGGCCGGTGTGCGACCACGATGACGACGGCGCCGCGCTCGCGGGCGCCACGCACCGCGCGGGTCAGCGCCTCGTCGCCTTCGCTGTCGAGATTGGAGTTCGGCTCGTCCAGCACGATCAGGAACGGATTGCCGTAGAGCGCGCGCGCCAGCGCGACGCGCTGGGCCTGGCCCGCGGAGAGCGCCGTGCCCTGCTCGCCGACCTGGGTGTCGTAGCCCTCGCGCATCTTGATGATCATCTCATGCACGCCGGCCTCCTTGGCCGCCGCGATGATGCCGTCGGACTTGGCCTCGGGATCGAACCGGCAGATGTTCTGCGCGACCGTGCCGGCGAACAATTCGACGTCCTGCGGCAAATAGCCGACATGGCGGCCGAGCTGGTCCGACGACCACTGATCCAGCGCGGCGCCATCGAGCCGTACCTTGCCGCGTGCCGGCACCCAGACGCCGACCAGCGCCCGGATCAGCGACGACTTGCCGGACCCGCTCGGGCCGATCACGCCGACGCCGCTGCCGGCCTCGACCGCGAAGGTGACATCCTGCACGATCGGGCGCTGGTCGCCTGGCGCAACCATGGTCACCGCCTCGACCGAGAGCTTCTTCTGCGGCGCCTGCAACAGTGTCTGCTCCGGCCGCGCCGGAATCTGCTGCAGCAGGCGGTTGAGGCGCTGCCAGCTCTGCCGCGCGGCGACGAAGCTCTTCCAATGCGCGATCGCGAGATCGACCGGCGCCAGCGCCCGCGCGCTCAGGATCGAGCCGGCGATGATGATGCCGCCGGTGGCCTCCTGGTGGATCACGAGATAGGCACCGACCGCGAGCACGGCGGACTGCAGCATCATGCGCAGCACCTTGGCGACCGCACCGAGCCCGCCGCTCACGTCGCTCGCACGCTGGTTGCCGGACAGATACTCCTCGTTGGCTTCGTTCCAGCGCTTGTTCATCCGCCCGGCCATGCCCATCGCCACGAGCACTTCGGCGTTGCGGCGGCTGGATGCGGCGAGATCGTTGCGCCGTGCTGCGAGCGACATCGCTTCCCTCGCGGGTGTGCGCGACATGTATTCGGTGATCAGCGTCAGCGTCACCAGAATGACGGCGCCGACCAGCGCCGTGACGCCGAGCAGCCAATGGAACGCGAAGCAGATCAGCATGTAGAACGGCAGCCAGGGCAGGTCGAAGAACGCGCCCGGACCCATGCTGCCGAGGAAGGAACGCACATTGTCGAGATCGCGCAGCGGCTGCAGGCCCTCGCTGCGATTGCCCGCCATCAGCGGCAGCCGCACGATGGTGTCGAACACCCGCGCATTGAGCGCTTCGTCGAGCGAGGTGCCGACGCGGCCGAGGATCCGGCCGCGCAGCAGATCGAGCACGCCCTGGGCCATGTAGAGGACCGCGGCGATCACGACGAGGCCGACCAGGGTCGGAACGCTGCGGCTCGGCAGCACCCGGTCGTAGACCTGCAGCATGAACATCGAACCTGTGAGATAGAGCAGGTTGATCATGCAGCTGATGAGGCCGACGCCTACGAAGGCACTGCGGCACGCGCGCAGCGCCTCAGCCAGTTCGGAACGCCGGACAGCGGGCGCAACTGCCATAAAAACCGATCTCTGCAAATCAAAAGGGCTACGTGATCACCACGTTGTATAGACGTTTGCGACCACCGTCCATTTCAAGTCACGCCAACCAAAGCATGGTTCGCGACCTATTTTTGTGATCCCACAGACAGTTGACGGAATAATTAGGGTTAACCGGTCGCGGAACTCGGACCCGCAGCCGGTGCGCTTCTCGGAAAGGGCACGAGAATGACCGACATCGAGACCCGGCCGATCTCGCCTTCCACGTCGAGCAATACCCCGCTGCCGACGCCGAGCCCGGCCTCCGGGCGCCAGCGGGCCTCGGCGCGAATGCCGATCCACGCGCCCCGTGGCGGCCTGAACAGCTGCACCGCGAGGTTCGGATTGGGGTCGGCCACCACGTTCTGCACCGGGCGCGCGATGCCGTGGGCCCAGTCGGCCGGGCCGAGCACGCGCGCCAGCGGGCCGGCATCCGCAATCACGCCATGGCGCATGCGAAACCAGGCGACGTCGCCGCCGGCACGGGCTTCCATCGCGTCCATGAACCAGCTGCGGCCATGGACTGCGTGCGGGCTGCGCAACGGAAAGACCGTGGGATCCACCGGGTCAGCTGCGCTGCCGTGAAGACCGGGGACCTCGACCGCACGTTCGCGCGACAGCGTCACGCGCACCGTCGCACAAGGCTGCTGCTCGCCGGCCGGCCAGAGCGTGTTGTCGACTACGCTGACCCGGCCGCCCTCGGTCACGACGGCGACTTGCGTGCGCAATTCGGCCATCGGCGTCGGCCGCAGGAACCAGGCTGAAGCCGATATCGCGGTGCCCCAGTTGCGCGGACCTGCCATCGCCTCGACCTCGGCGGTCAACAGGCTTGCGACCGCTCCGCCCTGCAGGCCTGCGAACGGCCCCGCCGCCAGCGCGGCCGGCTTCCAGTGATGCGGCGTGGCGAGCGGTTCGAAGATGGCCAAGGCGGATAAAATCTCATCAGGTGAGCAGGATTGAGCGCAGGGCCAATCTGATCCAAGAATAGCGGCCATGACAAAAGGCAATTCATCACTTCAGGTGAACAAGATTCACCCATTGGGCGCCCCGGATCCGCGGGCCATCCCACCGCTGACCGCGCTGCTCGCCTTCGAGCGCGCGGCAACCCAGCTCAGCTTCCGCCGCGCCGCGCGCGACCTGTCGCTGAGCCCGTCGGCGATCAGCCATCAGATCCGCGGACTGGAGCAGCAGTTCGGCACCAAGCTGTTCGTCCGCGGCGCGCGCTCGGTGCGCCTGACCGCGGACGGCGAACGTTACCTTGCAAAGGTGTCGGCCGCGCTGGCGACGCTGCAGGAGGCAAGCCGCGACATGCTGCGGCAACGCGGCGAGGCCAGCGGCGAGCTGTGGATCAGCTCACTGCCGTTCTTCACCAGCGCCGTGCTGCTGCCGGCGCTGCCGGAGTTCAAACGGCGCCACCCGCAACTGACGCTGCGGATCGAGGCCACGCACCAATATGCCGACTTCAACGACTCTCGCGTCGATGTCGCGGTCCGCTACGGGCGGGAACATGCCGCCGGGCTGAAGGTCGAGCCGCTGGTCCAGGTCAGGGGATTGCCGGTGTGCACGCCGGCGCTGGTCAAGGAAGGGCTTCGGACCCCCGCGGACCTGTCGCGAGAGGTGCTGATCCATGTCACGACGCAACCGCGGGGGTGGCCGGCCTGGCTGAAGGAGGCCGGGCTGCCGCATCTCGCCCCGCGCGGGCATCTGTGGCTCGACAGCGTGCCGGCGATGCTGGAGGCCGCCGAACACGGGCTCGGCGTGGCGCTCGCAATGGCGCCGCTGATCAAGGCGCGGCCGGGCTTCGGCAAGCGGCTGGTGGCGCCGTTTGCGTTCGAGGCTGCGCATTATGAGACGATCTACCTCATCTCCCGCACCGAGCAGGCGCGGGACCGGCGGATCACCGCAGTGCGGCGCTGGATCGCAGACGCGGTCGCGCGGGCATCCTAAACCGCGGCGACTGTCGGTTCTGCGAGAACGCAGCGCGCCAGATGCCCGGGCGCGGTTTGCACGCTAGGCGGCAGGCTCTCACTGCAGCGCGGTTCGGCGAACTTGCAGCGTGGCGCAAACGAGCAACTGGCCGGCGCGTGGTCGAGCGAAGGCGGCGTGCCCGGGATGGTCTCGAGCCGCTGGCCGCGCATCGCGCCGTGAATGGTCGAGGCAAGCAAGCCCTTCGCGTAGGGGTGAACCGGCGTGCGCACGATATCGCGCAAGGCGCCCTGCTCCACGATCTGGCCGGCATACATCACCGCGACCCGGTCGCAGATCTCGATGGCGACACCGATATCGTGGGTGACGAAGATGACGGACATCCCGAATTCGCGCTGCAGCTCGCGCAGCAGCAGCAAGATCTGGATCTGCACGGTGGCGTCGAGCGCCGTGGTCGGCTCGTCCGCGAGGAGGATCTTCGGCTTGCAGGCCAGCGCCAGCGCGATCATCGCACGCTGGCGCATGCCGCCCGACATCTCGTGCGGATAGGAGTCGAGCCTTCGTTTCGCGGAGGGAATCCGCACCACCTCGAGCATCTCGAGCGCGCGCGCGGTGGCGTCGCGCTCGCTCTTGCCCTCGTGACGCATCACCGTCTCCGCGATCTGGCGGCCGATGGTGTAGACCGGATCGAGCGCCAGCGCCGGCTCCTGGAAGATCATCGAGACGGTCTGGCCGCGAAATGCGGACAGCGCCTCGTCATCCATCGCCAGCACGTCCCGGCCCAACACCTTGACGCCGCCGGAGATCTGCGTGCGCTTCCTCGGCAACAGCCGCATCAGCGCGCGCAGCGTCACGCTCTTGCCCGAGCCGGACTCGCCGAGCAGCCCCAACACCTCGCCTTCGCCGAGCTGCAGGCTGAGATCGTTGACGGCATGGACCGTGCGATCGCCGGTGAAGCGGATGTTGAGGTTGTTGATCTCGACGAGGTTGGTCATGCGAGCTTGGGCACCCTGGCGTGGAAGTCGGTCGCGCGCTGGAAGGCGGCGCCGATCCGGAGCA